>CALWKP010000263.1 GCA_944381295.1 uncultured Clostridia bacterium
GTTCCAATTCTTTTGCTGCCGTGGATTTTCCCGCTCCTGTCGGACCTGTTAAACCGATAACGAATTGTTTACCCAAGCTGAATCACCTCAAATCCAGCTGCGCGGATCAAGCGGTTATAGACAGCCAACCCAACGCCTTCCGGTTTCGGGCAGCGCGCATAAACGACCTTTGCATTTCTTTCATCTAATTCCCGTAAAGCATCAAAAAGTTCTCTGGCTTGCTGCTGGTAATCTTTTTCTCCTCCATAAGATAACGCAGAAACTTCCAGACTGGCTTCTTCCCCATCATAACATAATGCCATAACGCCTTCTTCCTTATGGGTATTGACATAATCACAATACTGATCAAAGTCGCCATCTACTAAAATGACATTTGCTTTTGGAGAATAATGCTTATATTTCATTCCCGGAGAAGATGCCTTTTCTCCTTCCTCTAATGGATTTAAAACAGCCGGATCAATCTTGATTTCTCCTAACACCGATTGCAGTTCTTCCGGTGTAATCCCACCAGGACGTAACAAACGAGGCGGATTTGATGCCAAGGTGATCACTGTGGATTCCACCCCAACATTGCAAGGTCCGCCATCCAGTACAGCATCAATTTTTCCAGCCATATCAGCTATTACATGTTCTGCAAGTGTAGGACTTGGTTTTCCGGATGTATTGGCAGAAGGCGCTGCAAGTGGAACCCCTGCAGCATCGATCACTGCCTGTGCAGCTGGATGTGATGGGAATCGAATTGCTACGGTTGGCAATCCCGCACTCACTTCATCTGGAATAATCGCTGATTTTGGCAGGATCATCGTGAAAGGTCCCGGCCAAAAACGTTCTGCCAAGCGTTCCGCAACAGGCGGAACTGTCTCCACAAGCGGATAAATTTGTGAAAATTCGGAAATATGGACAATAAGCGGATTATCCGCTGGACGTCCTTTGGCAGCAAAAATTTTTGATACGGCTTTCCCATCTAAAGCATTCGCCGCCAGTCCATAAACCGTTTCTGTGGGAATCCCCACTAATCCACCGTTCCTGAGGATTTCTCCGGCCCTGGCGATATCTTTGGGACATCCTGCATCCAATTTTTCTGTGTGCATGAGTATTCACCAGTTCCTTTTTCTTCTACTGTTCCATAGCTTCTTTTAACTTTTCTGCACGATCCGCCGCAATCAGCGCATCGATAATTTCACCAATCTCCCCGTTCACGATATCTTCTAAACGATATAAAGTGAGACCAATCCTATGATCTGTCATACGTCCCTGAGGGAAATTATAGGTGCGTATTCTCTCAGAACGATCTCCAGTTCCTACCTGAGACCGTCGTTCTGCTGCCACTTGAGCGTCCTGTTCCTGCTGTTTTGCTTCGTATAGCCGAGAACGCAGAATTTTCATTGCTTTATCCTTATTTTTATACTGGCTCCGTTCGTCCTGACATTCCACTACAATTCCGCTTGGAATATGTGTGATACGAATCGCAGATTCCGTTTTATTGATATGCTGACCGCCAGCGCCACTGGATCGGTAAGTGTCAATCTGCAAATCACCAGGATCGATTTCTACTTCCACTTCGTCCACTTCCGGTAATACTGCGACAGTAGCTGTAGAGGTGTGGATTCGTCCCTGTGTTTCTGTTTCCGGGACACGCTGTACCCTGTGGACGCCGCTTTCGTATTTTAAACGAGAATAGGCTCCTTCCCCGGTGATCATAAAACTAATCTCTTTATAACCGCCTAATTCTGTTTCGTTCATATTCAGCACTTCTGTTTTCCAACCCATGGAGGTTGCATACATACTATACATCCGAAACAAAACCGCTGAGAACAATGCTGCCTCTTCTCCACCAGCACCGCCTCGAATCTCTACAATGACATTTTTATCATCATTGGGGTCTCGCGGCAAGAGAAGAATTTTCAGTTCCTCCGCACAGGAATCCATCGTTTTTTTCGCTTGGTCTATCTCCTGTTCCGCCATCTCACGGAAATCACGCTCCAAGCCGCTTTCTTCCAGAAGCTCTTTCGCTTCGTTCATAGCTGCTTCCGCCCCAAGATATTTCTGATATTTTTTGACTACTGGCTCAATCCCTTTACTTTCTTTCATCAGCTCCGCATACACTTTGGGGTCTGATGCAACAGTAGGATCATATAATTTTTGTTCCAGTTCTTCATAGCGTTTTACAAAAATTGATAAATTTTCAAACATTCCAAACAGCCTTTCCTGATAATCTAAACGATACCAACAAGACTGCACTAATGTTCATCTTGAATATTTTCACGGAGAATTTTTTTAATATTTTTCTCACATTTCAGGCGAGGGACCATGACTTCACGGCCACACCCCTGGCAACGGATTTTAAAGTCCATGCCGGAACGCAAAACAAGGAACTCTTTGCTGCCACATGGATGCGGCTTTTTCATCTGCAAGATATCTCCTGGCCGGACGTCCATTTCTCACTACCTCCTATCGAAATAGCACTTTGTTGATAAACTATTATATCACATTAACAAGCCTCTAGGCTTACAATCTCTTACCGGAAAGAGTTCGTCGTTTTCCAGAAGTGGAACAATGCCCTCTTAAGTCCGGAAATCTTCGATTTTCAAACCTGCGGTCGGTAAGTCGCGCATGCGTCGTATCTCCGCCCGGCGATTAGCAAAAAATCATCTTAGTTCCCACGCTTTTCCCTGACGGGAGTGGGTTATGACTCTCGGGCGACGGCAAAATGATTTGCTCCACAATACTCTGCGCCCGGCCCGCCCGCCGCAGGCGCGGAAATCTTTGGTTTCCGCTTAGGCCGTGAGGTTATTATACCACCATACCCTTATGAAACACAATGCCTTTTTCTATTTTCCCTGCTCTTGCACTTTTCTGCCATTTCGGAGTATAATAGCCTTACCAAAGATATGCTTATTTTTTGGAATAAGAAATGATTAATCTATTTCTACGAGGAACGCCACAATCATCTAATGTTCGTATCCTCGAAAAATGAATAAAATAGGTGACTTTATGAAAACAGACGATCTTCTACAACTTCTTTCCACTGATAGTTTTGTTTCTGGCGAAGAACTCAGCAGATCTCTTGGAGTTTCCCGTTCTGCCGTATGGAAAGTGATTCGTCAACTTCGCGAAGAAGGATATAAAATTGAATCCGTGACGAACAGAGGTTATAAATTGGTTTCTTCCCCAGATGTTCTTTCTGAAGCTGAGATTCGCAAAGGACTTTCCACAAAGGTTCTCGGCAGCATGATCTCGGCTTCTCAGACAGTTGATTCCACCAATGAGGAAGCAAAACGTCAGGCTGCCTTAGGGGCTCCGCATGGGAGTATATTTGTTGCGGATCAGCAAACTGGTGGAAAAGGACGTCTTGGACGCGTATGGGTTTCCCCGCCAGGAGAAGGAATTTGGTTTACGATATTACTGCGCCCAAATGACGCTCCGGTCCATGCTGCAGCAATTACTCTTTTAGCTGGACTTGCTGTGTGTAAAGGAATCCGGAACCAGTTTGGATGTGATGCAAAAATCAAATGGCCCAATGATGTTGTAATCGGGAGTCGCAAGGTTTGTGGAATTCTCACAGAGATGGCCGCCGAAATGGAACGAATCCATTATATTGCTGTTGGGATTGGTATTAATGCCAACACACCATCCTTTCCGGAAGAATTACAAGTGCGTGCAACTTCGATTGCATTGGAGTTAGGCCATCCCATCCGACGCTGTGAACTTCTCCAAGAAGTCCTGTTGGAATTTGAACAACTCTACGATGCTTATTTTGTCCAAAGGCTTCCTGGATTTATCGAGGAGTATAAAAACTGGTGCGTCACCCTTGGACGCACAGTTTCTACCTTTCATGCGGGAAAGGAGATCTCCGGAACGGCAATCGATGTTACATTGGAAGGCGACTTGGTCGTTCAGCTCAGCGACGAAACAACTATTACTGTAAATTCTGGGGAAGTGACGGTCCAAGGAATTTACGGGCAATAAGTTTTCAAACTGTGTGAAAGCATAAACCATGGCAAAAAATTCAGCAAACGGAAAACCTGCCAATTACGGCAGGCTTTTTCGCATCTTAAATATTTTACGTTTCGCACTATTTTCCTAGGTCAGGATTTGTTTTTTTCTTCATCACGGATTTGCCGACGACGAATTTTCCCACTGATAGTTTTGGGGAGCTCCTCAACGAACTCTATTACACGCGGATATTTATAAGGCGCAGTCTGCTTCTTTACATAATCCTGTAATTCTTTTTTCAATTCTTCCGAAGGCTGATATCCCTTTGCAAGCACGATGGTAGCCTTTACGACTTGACCACGGATCGGGTCTGGGACGCCTGTAATCGCACATTCGAGTGTACAAGGATGTTCCATCAGTACGCTTTCGATCTCAAACGGCCCAATGCGATATCCTGAGGATTTAATGATATCGTCAGTCCTGCCAACATACCAATAATATCCATCTTCATCTACCCACGCAGTATCACCGGTATGGTATAACCCATCATGCCATACCTCATCTGTCAACTCCTGATTCAAATAGTAGCCGGAGAATAATCCGCAGGGCTTTTTGTCGCCAACCCGGATAACGATCTCTCCTACGGTACCGGTTGGGACAGAATTTCCATTTTCATCAACCAAATCCATATCATATGCTGGCGATGGTTTTCCGGTTGAGCCCGGTTTGGGTTCAGAACCATAGGGATTAAACAGCAGCAAGGTGGTTTCACTTTGCCCAAATCCCTCCATCAATTTTAAACCGGTCGCCTTGTAGAATTGATAATATACTTCCGGTTTCAGTGGTTCTCCTGCGATACACGCATAAGTCAAAGAAGAAAGGTCATAATCAGCCAAGTTCTCTTTGATAAAAAAGCGGTACATTGTGGGCGGTGCGCAGAACGTGGTGATTTTATACCGTGCAAACAATTGCAGGACATTTGACGCATGGAACCTGTCGAAATCACAAACAAAAATTCCTGCTTCCATAAACCATTGTCCATACAACTTTCCCCACATAGACTTCATCCAGCCTGTATCGGAAATTGTCAGGTGGAGACCATCTGGAACAACTCTTTGCCAATATTTTGCAGTGACAATATGTGCAATCGGATAGCTGAAATCATGGCTTACCATTTTGGGCATACCGGTCGTTCCCGAGGTAAAATAGATCAGCATCGGATCAGTAACTAATGTTTCCACACGCTCAAAGGTATCAGGATAGGTACGGAACTCCTGATCGAAATCCACCCATCCTTCTCTGCTTCCATGAACACTGATGAGCGTCTTTACCGTAGGGGATTCTTTAACCGCTTCTGCAACATGATCGGAAATATCGCCGTCTAATGTACAAATAATGGCACTTACTCCAGCCGCATTACAGCGGTATGCGATATCTTTTTTTGTCAGCTGATTTGTTGCTGGAATTCCTACTGCACCAAGTTTATGCAGCCCCAAAAGCGCAAACCAAAACTGATAATGGCGTTTCAAAATAAGCATCACACGGTCGCCGCGCTTTACACCATGAGCTGCAAAGAAATTCGCTGCCATATTGCTGTATTTTGAAAAATCTCCAAAGCTGTAAGTATGTTCTTCTCCGGCTTCGTTGCACCACAGCATCGCACGGCGCCATGGTTCTTCCTTTGCAATCACATCAAAAACGTCATAGGCAAAATTAAATTTCTCGTCGTAAACTGCCTCAAAACGCTCCAGTTTTCCGTCGAAAAACGTCTCACGGCAGTATTTCTGGTGAATATTCAGCATGGTTTATTTGGCCTCCCCTTTGGGCTTTTTTAAGATAATTGCCAAAAACTCGCAAGGCTCCCCGCCGGTAGCGATCATACCATGCCCGCGCCCTGAATCATAAAAAATGGAATCCCCTGCGTTCAAGATTTCTGTATGCCCTTCCATTTGCACTTTCAGGCTTCCCGAAAGGATATAATCAAATTCCTGACCCTCATGTGTCGATAAGGAAATTGGCTTATCCTGTTCTTCTTCAAGATATGGCGCATGCACCAAAAACGGTTCTGCCAACTTTCCTTTTAACCGATATCCCAAATGCTCATATTTTAGTCCAGGACGACGCTTAATATCCAAGCCTGTCCCTTTTCTTACAATAGAATAGAACGATAAATGCGGGTTATCCCCTGTGAGCAATTCGACAATATCAACCCCAAATTTATCTGCACAACGGTATAAAAAAGTAAAACTTAAATCATTTTTTGCCGCTTCGCAATCCAGATATTCCTCAACGGTTACTCCCGCAGCCTCTGCAACTTCTTCCGGAGTCAATTCAAGCATTTCTCTGAGTCCGCGGATTCTCTCCGCTATCTCAACGATACGAGCTTCCATGATGATCCTCCTCTGCCAGCGATTATTTCGCAACGATATTCACAAGTTTTCCCGGAACATAAATTTCTTTGACCAATTTTTTTCCGGCAATCTCTGATGCAATTTTCGCTTCAGATTTTGCTTGTGCCAAAACCCCGTCTTTGTCGAGATCGGCGGCAACCAGAATACGTGCACGCACTTTTCCATTCACTTGGACGGCTACTTCAATAGTATCTTCCTGGCACTTTGCTTCTTCATAAACAGGCCATGCCTGCTGGCATACCATTCCGCCACCAAATTTCATTTGTTCCCACAATTCTTCTGTTACATGCGGTGCAAATGGATTGAGCAGTATGGTGAAAATTTTCAATTCTTCCACTGTAATGGAACCAGTATCATAAATTTCATTCATCAGGCTCATCAATGCAGCGATGGCTGTATTAAATTTGAGATTTTCGATATCTTCGCCCGTCTTTTTGATCGTCTTATGGAAGGAAGTCTCCAATTCCTTTCGGACTCCTCCAGGTACTGCGATATTCTGGAAATTCCAAAAACGTTCTACGAAACGGCGGCAGCCTTTCATACTGGATGGATTCCACGGAGCAGATTTTTCAAAATCTCCGATGAACATCTCATACAGACGCATGGTATCCGCACCATATTCCCGCACAACATCATCTGGATTTACCACATTCCCGCGGCTTTTGCTCATTTTTTCGCCGTTCTCGCCCAAAATCATCCCATGGCTGGTACGTTTTGCATAAGGCTCTGAAGTTGGAACAACACCAATATCAAACAGGAACTTATGCCAAAACCGGCTATACAACAGATGCAGTGTAGTATGCTCCATTCCGCCGTTGTACCAATCTACCGGAGACCAATATTCCATCGCTTCCTTTGATGCAAGAACTTCCTGATTGTGCGGGTCCATATACCGCAGGAAATACCAAGAGGAACCAGCCCACTGCGGCATGGTATCCGTTTCCCTCTTTGCAGGGCCTCCACAGTGCGGGCATGTTGTATTGACCCAGTCTGTCATATGTGCCAGCGGGGACTCGCCGGTATCGGTCGGTTCATAGGATTTTACATCCGGAAGCCGAAGAGGAAGTTCGCTTTCCGGCAGTGCGACATATCCACATTTTTCGCAGTACACGATCGGGATAGGTTCGCCCCAATAACGCTGACGGGAGAATACCCAGTCACGCAATTTGAAATTCACCTTGTTATGACCAATTCCCTTTTCTTCCAGGAATTCCTTGATTTTGACCTTTGCTTCCTCCACCGTCAGCCCATCCAGGATTCCGGAATTGACCATAATTCCTGTATCACAATCAGTAAATGCTTCCTTTTCCACATCGCCGCCTTTGACAACCTCGATGATCGGAAGGCCATATTTCTTTGCGAATTCCCAGTCACGAGTATCGTGTCCGGGAACTGCCATGATTGCTCCTGTCCCATAAGAAGTCAAGACATAATCCGAAATAAAGATCGGGATTTCTACCCCATTGACAGGGTTTACCGCTGCTACTCCGTCTAAACGGACGCCGGTCTTTTCTTTGGCAACTTCAGTACGTTCAAATTCCGACTTTCTAGCCGCTGCATCCTGATAAGCTCTGACTTCATCCCAATTGCTAATCGTATCTTTCCATTTCTCCAGCAACGGATGCTCCGGCGCTAATACCATATAAGTGACACCGTAAAGCGTATCCGGACGGGTTGTATACACGGTCAGCTTATCCCCGGTAGTAGCGGTAAAATCGACTTCCGCACCGGTAGAACGCCCAATCCAGTTCTTTTGCTGCGCCTTTACACGTTCCGGATAATCTACCAAATCCAGATCATCGATCAAACGCTGCGCATATTCCGTAATTTTCAGCATCCATTGGGATTTTACTTTATGCACCACTGGGCTGCCGCAGCGTTCGCAAACGCCGTCCACAACCTCTTCATTGGCAAGTACGCATTTACAGGAGGTACACCAGTTGACTGCCATCTCCTTTTTATAAGCCAGTCCACGCTGGAACAGCTGTAAAAAGATCCACTGGGTCCATTTATAGTAATCCGGATCGGTCGTATTGATCTCTCTTGACCAGTCAAAAGAAATTCCCAAAGACTGTATCTGCTGCTTGAACCGCGCAACATTTTTTTTGGTTACTTCTGCCGGATGAATATGATTCTTGATCGCATAGTTTTCTGTAGGCAAGCCGAAAGCGTCCCATCCGATCGGGTACAAAACGTTATATCCCTGTAGACGGCGTTTTCTTGCAACAATATCCAACGCCGTATAGGGGCGTGGATGTCCTACATGCAAACCTTGTCCGGACGGATAAGGAAATTCGACAAGCGCATAAAATTTCGGCTTGTCGCTTTCATTGGAAGCATGGAATACTCCTGCTTCTTCCCATTTGTCTTGCCACTTTTTTTCAATCGGTTGATGTTCGTATTTCACAAGGATCTTCCCCCTAAATTTATTCCTCGGTAATGCCGGTATCCACTTTCTCTCCATCTTGCCACAACCGGTCCAGATCATAAAATTGTCTGGATTCTTGTGTGAAAACATGGATAATCACATTTCCGTAGTCCAGAAGTACCCAGGAATTTGAACGGTACCCTTCGATATGTCCCGCTGTAATTCCTGCTTCTTTCAGCTGGAATTCCACTTCATCCGCCAGTGCCTTGACATGAGTATTGCTTGTACCTGTCGCAATTACAAAATAATCCGCCAATACGGAAATATCCCGAATTCCGATGATGTTCAGGTTCATCGCTTTTTTATCGTCAAGTACCTTTGCCGCTTTTTTTGCCAATTCCAATGACGTCATTAACTCAACCATTCCTTCCTTCTATGGAATCCGGGCTCTTGCAGCCCATCCTAACTATCTATTACCCAATTTTACTATTTAAAATCATCCAATTATACGTTGCCAAACTATCTGGATGAATCGGTTTCTGACGTGCAGATAAGTCACGGATTGTAAACGTAACGCCTTCCAGCATGGCACGTTCCAAACTGATATCGGCTGCGGCACGCATCTTCTTTACCCCATCGTAGTCCCGTTCCGCAGACGTAAAATCTGCCACAAAAATGACCCGTTCGAGAAGTCCCATTTCCGGCCGTCCCGTTGTGTGATACCGGATCGCATCCAGAATCTCTTGATCCTGAATTCCCAACTCCTGCTCCACATAAAGTGCTCCACTGATCGCATGCCACAATTTCTGGGCGTTTTTTTCGACATCCGTGAGTATTATACCAGAGCGTTCCATGATTTTCAACTGATCTTCCGGGGAAGCATCCT
>CALWKP010000264.1 GCA_944381295.1 uncultured Clostridia bacterium
CCGTCCCGATGGGACAGGGGATGGCTTAGGACTTAATATTGTCTGCACCATTGCTCTGGAACACAGCGGTATGGCAGAAGTCAAATCTCAGCCGGGACAGGGAAGCATTTTTACCCTGTCATTTCCAATTGCGGTAGAGGAATTTTCCGATTCCAGTTTTTAACCCGTAAAAAGTACCAATAAGTTCAAAATCAGCCCTGTTTCGTTTTCCCGAAGCAGGGCTGATTCATTATGTTATCAGGACCTTACTCCTTCTTCCTAACAGAATCAGTTCTGGTCTGTCATTCATCCAGCGCCATCTCTATGACACTTTCCATCGTTGATTTTGTCATCATTCCAGGGACATAGCCATAGATCTCTCCGGATTTTGTTATCAAATACGTCATCGGAAATGAATTTACATAGTAATCCCGCAGGACGTCTCCGGTTTCGTCAAACACTACCGGAAAAGTATATCCGTTCTCTTCCAAAAAAGCCTGGATTTCTTCCGGCGAAACATCTGCATTTTTCTGGTTTTCCTGTGTGCTTGGATTTGCAACACCAAGGAAAATTACATCTCCGGTGTTTTCCCCATATTCGTGATAGAGTTCTTCCATGTCCGGCATTTCCTGTTTGCAATAAGTGCACCACGTCGTCCAGAAATTCAGAAACACTACTTTTCCTTTGTAATCCGAAAGCGTATGTTCTTCCCCGTACTGGTCTTTGAGGGTAAAATCAAAAGCTGGTATCAGGTCTTTTTCTTCCTGGGACGATCCTCCCTCTGATGTTTGCGTTCCTTCCGAGTTCTCCGACGAAGCCTCTTCACTCGAGGACGTCTCCGTTACAGCAGAACTTTCTGATCCGGACGGGTTTCCCGAAAGGCTGAACGAGGTCAAATATCCGGACACACCATTCATCCATCCGGTAAACGTCATGACGCCGATCACTACTAAAAGGATACCGCCCGCTTTGATCGTATATTTCAGGAACTTCTGCTTGCTCCTGAGGAAATTCAGCACTTGTGTGGTAAACAATCCTACCAGCAGGAACGGGATAACAAATCCGACCGCATAGACCAGCACCAGAAGATTTCCCACTACTGCACTCTTGGCACTCGACGCCAAAATCAGCACTGAAGAAAGCGCCGGACCAACACATGGCGTCCAGGCAAAGCTGAACGTGAAGCCCATCACGAATGCTAACAGCGGATTGACTTGTTTTCCAGCCAGGCTGAAATGGATTTTCCTTTCCTTTTGCAGAAAGGCAAAATCAAATACCCCAAGCTGGAATAAACCGAGCAGGACAATCAGGATTCCACCGATTTTAGTAAACCATGTTTTGTAATTATTAAAAAAAGAACCTAATGCGGAAAACGATAGTCCTAACAGAAAAAACGCTGCAGAAATCCCCAGGACAAAACAAACCGTATGCAAAAACACCTTTTTCCGCTGATAGATTACGCTTCCATCCTCCAAGGTACGTTTGGCATTCCCCGCCAGATAACTGATATACACCGGAAGCAACGGAAGGACGCAGGGGGAAAAGAAGGAAAGTACCCCTTCCAGGAATACCAGGAGGAAATTCATATGTTCCACAGAAAATTCATTTGGCATAGCTGTCTCCCTCGTTCTGTAAATTTCTTTGAGCATATCAGAAACGAGGTGTCTTTGCAAGCGAAATTCGTGACAAAATCACAGAATATCGTCGTCTCCAAATCGTGTAATCACCTGTTTTTCCGAACACGACGGGGAATAGATAAATTCTTCCATCCGGTCCCCGCTCCAAAAATATTCCGGCAATGTCGGCGTATATTGATAATCGAAGGTATCTATGATAATCAATTTAATTTTCATCCGCGCTGGCAGGATACTCTTAATGTAAACACTTGCCTGCTGTCCCGGCGAGACCCCTGGTTTCACTTCTGCCAGTCCCGCCAGATTTGGGCTCAATTCTACAAAAATGCCGTAAGATTCCACAGAACGTACGATTCCCGCTACCGTTTCCCCTACCGCAAACTGTGCTGCATTTTCTTCCCAAGTACCCAACAGTTCCTTATGCGACAAGGTAATCCTTCCATCTGCTGTGCTTTTTATGATTGCCCGGATATCCATCCCCACCGAAAACCGTTCTTCCGGATGATTAATCCGCGACACCGAAATCGCATCGATTGGCAGCAGAGCTACTACCCCACAGCCGATATCTGCAAATGCTCCAAACGATTCCATATGTGTGATGCGTGCATCGATAATATCCCCTGGCGTGAGCATCGTCAGATATTCCCGCATACAACGTTCCTGTGCGGCACGCCGCGACAAGGTAGCCACCGGTTTTCCAAACGCATCCCGCTGGAATCCCGTCACCAGAAAACAAACTGGACGGTTCACTCTTGAAATAATTGCAATATCCCTTACAGAGCCTTCCCGGATACCCAACGCCCCTTCTTCCCGTGGAATAACTCCTTTCATACATCCCAGGTCTACCACCAAATTATGGCTGCTGTCACAGATCAGCGCCCGTCCTTCTAAAATTCTACCATCATTACAGGCTTCCATCAGTGTCGTAATATTTTGCAGTGCCGCTTTGTTTTCCGGTGTGCCGATTCTCCAGCCTTCCGGTTTAAATTTGCATGCGTTCATACTTTTGTCCTCCTTTTTCTTGTCATCTATCTATATGCGAAAAGACCACCTCCTAATACCCCCAAAAAGAAATCTCCCCACAAATCCTTAATCCTTTCGGCCTGTCTTGCAAGATTTTACTTGAATAATCCTCCTGGATATACTAAAATATACAAATAAATCTTTCTTGCAAATTCTCAAAGAAATGAGGCCTATTCATGAAAAAAATCTTCAGCGCGGTTCTCGCCGCCGTACTTTTCGGGACAACCTTCCTGTTCTCAGGATGCAATTCCGGAAACAGTTCCTCCGGGGAACCTGTAGGATATCAACTGGAAATGCCGGAGGTTGGGGAAGAAATCGCTGTTTTGGAAACTTCCCTGGGTGAAATCAAACTCCGCCTGTTCCCGGAAGCCGCTCCCAAAGCAGTAGAAAACTTCACCACACACGCAAAAGAAGGCTATTATGACGGGCTGACCTTTCATCGGGTCATCAATGACTTCATGATTCAGGGCGGCGATCCCGCAGGCAATGGGACCGGCGGTGAAAGCATTTGGGGCGAGCCTTTTGAAGATGAATTCAATACTAACCTTCTGAATATCCGTGGTTCCGTTGCGATGGCGAATGCCGGACCCAACACGAACGGAAGTCAGTTCTTTATCAACCAGGCGACTCCGGAATCCTTTACGGGATGGGATTACTTCCAGCAGGGATATGATATTTACGAACAGAACCCGGATTCTTTTTTGGCAACGTACGGCACTTGGATCGACATGCCGAAAGTAAGCGATGAAGTCAAAAAACTCTATGAAGAAAATGGCGGCAATCCTACTCTTGACGGAGCATACAGCTTGGCTGGACGCGGACACACCGTATTTGCTCAAGTGTTTGAGGGAATGGATGTTGTAGACAGTATTGCCGCAGTAAAAACAGATGATAATGATATGCCTCTTTCGGCAGTGACAATTAATACTATCCGCATCGAAACCTATGAGGGATGATGATTCAGAGATTGCCTCATTGGTACAGGGCAACCGGATAAGGTGCCCGAAAATTTGGAGCCGCACTTTTTGGTGCGGCTCCAAATTTTTTACTAGCAATGATCCTGTTTTATAACCCCCGTTGTTCTGCTAAAACTCCAGAAGAACAATATTGTACAGAAAAGGGTAATATCCTGCTCTTTTATTTTTTCGGCTTATCTACTATAATAAATGCGAAATAAAATTACAAAAGCATAATCTGCTTTCACAAAATAAGACAGGAGTGACAGCAATGGTAAAACTGACAGACCGGGAATCTATTCCACAGGTTCTAGCGGAAATGACACTGGAAGAAAAGGTGCGCCTTCTGACAGGTGGTACCTCTCACACTACTTATGCGATTCCGAGGTTAGGAATCCCATCGGCACACTATCTGGACGGCGCTACCGGGATTAGTTATTCGCAGTATTTTTCCAACATGGTAAGCGCACGCCGGCTCAGTGGCAGATCGATGGACGAAAATCTTTCCGGCATGAGCGGATGGGGAATTGCCCGCCGTCTTTTGGATCACTGGAATTCCCCGGAAGATCTGACTGAGGGGGAACAAAAACTTCTGAACGATTTTCAGGAGGAAATGCGTCAGGCTGTTCCCAGTGGAAAACGATCCAGCTGTTTTCCGGCAGGGATGCTTCTTGGCGCTTGTTGGGATGCAGAACCTGTCCGCGCTTGCGGCAAAGCTATGGGCAAGGAAGCAAACGCTTATCAGATTGATGTATTATTGGGGCCAAATATCAACATCCATCGTGACCCGTTAAACGGCAGGCTCTTTGAGGGATATTCCGAAGACCCTTATCTGACTGGAGAACTTGCTTCCGCTTTTGTCGAAGGAGTCCAGTCGGAAGGGCTTGGCGCCTGTGTCAAGCATTTTGCCGCCAACAATCAGGAAACCGACCGTCGCGGGGTTGACGAAAAAATCCCGGAACGTGCGCTGCGGGAAATCTATTTTCCCGGATTCCGTACTTGTGTAGAACGTGGCGCGAAAGCCGTCATGAGTGCTTATAACAAGATCAACGGGGAAATGTGCACCACAAGCCGCCGTCTATTGACGGATCTTCTGCGGAAAGAATGGGGATTCCGCGGAACGGTGATTTCCGACTGGGGTGCTGTGCGTGACCGCGTCGGTGCAATCAAAGCCGGAAACACAGTGGATATGCCTGGTCCCAAAGACCTGCAGCCAGTTCTGGAAGCCTTGCGCAGCGGTGAGTTATCCGAAAAAGATCTCGATGATAATGTGACCGCTTTTCTGGAAACCTTGCTGGAACTTCCTGTCATGAAAGGCCGTCAGCCCGGTGACATCGACCGTGACTATTCCTTTGCCGCAGCTTACCGAGCTGTCTCGGAAGGTTGTGTCCTTTTGAAAAATGAGCATCATACGCTTCCCCTCTCCTCCGGTTCCAAAGCAGCGCTTTTCGGTGACGGATGTAAAAGGTTCATCGAATGTGGCAGCGGCAGTGCCGAAGTTGTCACCGATCAGCATGGAAGCCTGCTTGAGTCTCTGCGCAGCCGTATGGGGGATGCTAACGTCTTCTTCGATGAGCTGAAAGACGCCGATACGCTGATTACGGTCTTATCCCTAATGGGACGGGAAGGTGCAGACCGTGAAGATATGAAAATCCCATCCTCTGTCCGTGAAGAATTGTCTAAAATCCTCTCAGAAGCCAAGCGCCAGCAAAAGAAGACCGTTCTGCTGCTAAACATCTGCGGACCTGTTGAGCTGGAAGAGTTGGAAGAACTTTCTGATGCGATCCTTTGCATCTTTATTCCCGGTATGGCCGGAGGCGAAGCCGTGGCAGACATTCTTACCGGAAAGGTCAATCCCTCCGGAAAACTTCCAATCAGCTTCCCCCGCCGCTATGAAGACTGTCCAAGCTTTGGAAATTTCCCCGGATATGGTGCAGAAGTCTGGTATGGAGAAGGAATCTATGTTGGCTACCGTTGGTATGATAAGAGGAAAATCCCCCCGCTCTATCCTTTTGGTTATGGGCTTTCCTACACAAAATTTGAACTGACCGGAATGCGGGGCGCCCCTGTCTGGGAGGACGGTCAATCTTACCAAATTTCTGTCCATGTCAAAAATAACGGGGATTGTTCCGGGAAAGAGGTCGTTCAGCTGTATCTGCACCATAGTTCCCCAACGCTGGATAAGCCGGTCCGTGAACTAAAAGCATTCCGCAAAGTTTTTCTGGAGCCAGGCCAAGAAACGGATGTTATTTTCCAGATTAACCCGCAGATATTGGAAAGTTGGGACCCAAAAGCCGGCTGTTGGACAGCAGAACCAGGACAATATCGTTTCTTTGCCGGAACCTCTTCCCGCGACCTTCCCTGTTCTCTGGATGTTTCTGTTCGGTGTCCTGACCCATACGCCTATGGGGAAGATTCCCGGATTGGCGCATTAATGGCTTGCCCGGAAGCTGCTGCACTTCTGGATGAAACCGTAGAAAAATTCCATCTCAGTGCTCAGGAACTCTCTGATGTCCTGAAGGAAACGCTGCAATTTCGTCCGGAATCCTCCATGGGAGCCGTTTGGGATACAGTGATCGCCCCCATGATGCAGGCTTCTGATGCAGAAAAGCAGGCTGCCAGAACAGAACTGCTCCGTCGCCTTGCGGAAATAGATAGAATCTGATAGAATAAAAGAAAAGCTTACAAGGGGGAAATACCCATGAGAGAGCGCCTGATCGAAGAATATTTAAACGGGATGGGGACCGATTCCTGGAAAGTCTTTGGGGCACATTTCTCCCACGAATACGACCAGGATGGCGTCAGATTCACGGTGTATGCGCCCAATGCTCAGAAAGTTTCTCTCATTGGAAGCTTTAATAACTGGCAGGGATATGACATGTTCCGGGAACCGTCCGGGATTTGGTCGATTTTTGCCCGAGATATTCCGGAAAACTCGCTGTATAAATATCGGATCACCACACAGACCGGGGAAGTTTACGACCGCAGCGATCCCTTTGCTTTTTTCAGTGAACAGCGTCCGAATACTGCTTCCATTGTCTACAATATGGAGGGGCATTTCCACTGGTCCGACAACGAATGGATGTCCCACCGCGAAAAAAACATCTGCGGGCCGATGAATATTTACGAAGCCCATGCAGGTTCTTGGAAAAAAGACGGCGAAAAATTTCTCCGCTACGGTGAATTAGCGGAAGAGCTGATTCCTTATCTCAAAGAAATGGGATATACCCACGTAGAACTTCTTCCCCTCACGGAACATCCTCTGGATGCTTCCTGGGGATATCAGCCATCCGGATATTTCAGCGCGACGAGCCGCTACGGGACTCCGGAGGAGCTGATGTCTCTGATCGACCGTTGTCACCGTGAAAATATTGGAGTGATTCTGGATTTTGTTCCGGTCCATTTTGTTTCTGACTTTTATGCTCTGCATCAATACGACGGCGGCGCCGTCTATGAGAGTCAGGAAGAATCGCAGCGTTATACCGAATGGGGCAGCGTGCGTTTTGACTACACAAAGCCCCATGTTATCAGTTTTGTACGCTCTGCACTGGATTTTTGGCTTCATCACTATCATCTGGACGGAATCCGTTACGATGCGGTTTCCAACCTGATTTATCCCAACGGACAACCTGAAAAAGGGGTCTATGAAGCCGGTATATGGTTTTTAAAAAACGCCAACTACTATTTGCGGCGTAAATATCCTGGAGTGATGCTGATTGCCGAGGATTCTTCCCAGTTTCTGAAAGTGACAGCTCCGGTGGAATACGGAGGGCTTGGTTTTGACTATAAATGGGATTTTGGCTGGATGCATGATACTTTGGAATATCTGGCGCTTCCTCCTGCCCAACGCCAACAAGAACGCGGGAAATTTTTACACTCCACCTCTTATTTTTATCAGGAAACGTATCTGCTTCCTTTCTCGCACGACGAAGTGGTACATGGTAAAAAAACAGTGATCGACAAACTTTATGGTGACCGGCAGGCAAAGTTCGCTCAGGCTCGCACACTTTATCTCCACATGTTCACTCATCCTGGGAAAAAGTTGAATTTTATGGGTAATGAGCTTGCTGAATTTCGGGAATGGGATGAAAACAAATCTCTCGGTTGGAATATTCTGGAATATCCGGAACACCGGACATTCCAGCGTTATACGGAAGGACTCAATCACCTTTACCGAAAGGAACCCGCCCTATTCCGAGAGGATTACAACAGCGAATGTTTCCGTTGGCTTGATTTCGGTGAAAATTATCCGGCTGTTTTTGCTTATCTCCGAAAGGATTTTGCCGGACATGCATTACTGATCGTGCTGAATTTTTCCGCGCGGTATCTTAAACCTTATCGCCTTGCCGTAGAAGGCGCCTGTTTTGAAGAAATTTGGAACACTGACGCAAAGGAATTCGGCGGAAAAGGATACCGAAACCGGGAAATCAAAGCCGTTTCGGTCGGCAAAGGTCGAAAAGAACTTTTTTTGGAGCTTGCCCCTTACGGCGGATGTGTGATCCGCATTGAATAATCCATCTTTCCTGAGGAAAAATGTCCGCTCATTGCAAGGCTAAGCCTTGCAGGCGGCAAAAAGCAGCTATTCCGGAAACCAGATCGGTTTCCGGAATAGCTGCTTTCTTTTCCCTGTCATTTACCCTTCCAGTTTCAGAATATGGGCGTCCAACACTCTTTGGAAGGTATCATTCGTTTTCCGCGCCCCGCGCAAATCCAGGTATTTGACCGGCGTATAATATCGGGAAAGTTTCTGCCGATTTAAGAAATCCACTGCCTCCTGCTTTCCATGGGTCTCTACTAAAATATCCGCTGCTTTAATTGCATACATAGCGTTATAGGGCTCCAGCCGGTAAGCCTCTAAAAAATGGTTCAGTGCTGCGCTGTAATTTTTCTCTTCCTGCTGCGCTTGCGCAAGATCAGCATATACCGACGCTCTCACCCGCGAAGCCTGGCTCACCATAATCCCATCTTCTTCCAACGCAGAATGCGGCAGCTCTTTCCAACCTTCTGTTTCCAGATACTTCGTGCTGTACTCAATCGTCTTTTTCCGGTACTGTGTCCCAAGCCAACTGTATGCTTTCGCCGTAATATACAGTTTTTCCGGGGTATCATATGGTGCACAAAGTTCTATAATTTTCAGCAGGCGTTTCCCTTTCTCCGGAAGTTTGGCCGCCAATTCCTGCGCTTCTTTTTCACTCTCATATGGATGAGGCATCGAAGCCCCTAAAGTACAAAACAGCGCCGCTGCAAGGTCTGGTCTGTTCTGACGGTTTTCTGACATTTCCATCGCTTCTTCCTATTACTTTCTAGCCTGTGGATCAACCGCGATGCAGTGGTCCGCAGACCTATTATAGCGCTCTGTTATTGATTTGACAAGTGCAGACAAGAATCGATCTGGGGAACCCTGGCAAAAGGTTCCTCGAAGAAGCTTTAAGAGTTATACAATCTGACTCTTCAAAAACTTTTTCCACATACTGCGGCGGAAGACGTTAAAAACGCCCTCCGCCGCATAAATTTACCTTCTGTCACCTTAATCGGCCGTCTCTGTCTCAGCATTTCCGGAGGTTTCCGGTTTTTCCTGCACCGCAAACACAAATTTTCCGTCTGTATACTGGCAATTTGCAGTATCCCCTTCTTTGAGCTTTCCTTCCAGCATCTCTTCCGAAAGAAGGTCCTCCAGCTTCGACTGAATCGCTCTGCGCAGCGGACGTGCCCCATACACCGGGTCAAATCCAGCATCCGCAATTGCTGCAACTGCACTATCCTCAAAGTTCACCGTGATCCCAAGATCTTTCATGCGGCCTTTCAGGTTTTCCAGCATCCTTGCCGCAATTTCCCGGATATTTTCTGTGGTCAGCTTATGGAACATAATAATATCGTCCACACGGTTCAGGAATTCCGGCCGGAACATATTTTTCAATTCATTCATAACCAATTCCCGAATCTTTTCGCTGTCCGCTTCTGCACTGTCTGTCAGGAATCCCATGCTCGTCTTTTTCTCGGTAATCAACCGTGCTCCCACGTTGGAAGTCATGATAATTACCGTGTTTTTAAAGTCCACATGACGTCCCTGTGCATCCGTTAAACGGCCGTCTTCCAGGATTTGCAGCAGTACATTGAACACATCCGGATGCGCTTTTTCTATTTCATCAAACAGTACCACCGAATAGGGTTTGCGCCGGACTGCCTCTGTCAGCTGTCCGCCTTCATCATACCCAACATATCCCGGAGGAGAACCTACCAGACGCGATACCGTATGCTTTTCCATATATTCTGACATATCCATCCGGATCATGGCGTTTTCATCGCCGAACATCGCTTCTGCCAGCGATTTACAGAGTTCCGTTTTACCAACGCCTGTCGGACCAAGGAAAATAAACGAACCGATCGGACGTTTCGGATCTTTCAAACCAACCCTTCCGCGGCGTATTGCCCGGGCTACCGCACTGACTGCCTCTTCCTGGCCTACAATCCGCTTATGCAGCGTTTCTTCCAGATGCAGCAGCCGCTCGCTCTCTTCCTGTGTCAGCTGTGACACCGGGACCCCCGTCCACATCGACACAATATTTGCGATATCCTCCGGCGTTACTTCTCCGCTTTGATGCGAACTCTTTTCCTTCCACGCCTCTTTCTGCGCTTCCAGGTCTTCTTTCGCCTTTTTCTCCTCGTCACGGAGTTTTGCTGCCTGTTCAAAATCCTGGGCGTTTACCGCAGCTGCTTTTTCCTGTTCCAGCTCTTTGACATGGTTTTCCAATTGCTGGAGACTATCTGGCGCTGTAAACGCACGCAGCCGTACCCGAGACGCTGCTTCATCGATCAGGTCAATCGCTTTATCCGGCAAATAACGGTCTGCGATATATCTCGACGACAATTTCACCGCCGCCTGGATGGATTCATCCGTAATCCTTACTTTGTGATGCGCCTCATATCGGTCACGCAGTCCCCGCAGGATCTCTACGGTCTCTTCTTCGCTCGGTTCCCCTACCATTACCGGCTGGAACCGGCGTTCCAAAGCAGCATCCTTCTCAATGTATTTCCGATATTCGTTCAGCGTTGTGGCCCCAATCACCTGGAAATCGCCACGAGCCAAAGCCGGTTTCAAGATATTTGCCGCATCTGTGGAACCTTCCGTTGCCCCCGTGCCTACAATGGTATGCAATTCGTCGATAAACAGGATCACATTTCCGGACTGGCGTTCTTCATCCATTGCGGATTTGATCCGCTCTTCAAAATCACCGCGGTATTTCGCTCCTGCGACCATCCCGGTCAAATCCAGCGAAACAAGACGTTTCCCCTTTAAAAGTTCTGGTACTTCTCCTTGGGCAATTTTCAGTGCAAGACCTTCGGCTACTGCTGTTTTACCTACGCCGGGTTCCCCAATCAAACAGGGGTTATTTTTTGTACGCCGCGACAGGATCTGGATGACACGTTCAATTTCTGTCTGACGTCCAATTACCGGGTCAATCCCGCCCTTCGCTGCCAGAGCTGTCAAATCCCTGCCAAACTGATCCAGCGTTTTCGTATTGCTCTTTCCATTGTTCCCCGATGCCGGACGGTCTGTGGGAGCCTCTTGACTTTCTCCGTTTCCCAGACATCCTCGAAGTCCCTCGATAATATCATTCCTGCGAATTCCCATCAGTTCCAGGAAGCGCACACCATAGCTGTCCCCTTCTTCCAGGACTGCGATCAACAGGTGCTCGGTTCCCACATACTTATGGTTCATCCTCGCCGCCTGCATCACCGCTATTTGCAAAATACGCTTACTACGCGGTGTAAAATCATCCGCAGTCAACCGCGTCGCTGAACCGGTGCCGATTTTTTGCCTTACAGTCTCTTCAAAATTTTCCGCTGTCGCGCCAAGCTTATTCAGCACTGCCGCTGCTACCCCAGTCTCCTCTTTCAAGAGGCCCAGGATAATATGTTCACTTCCGATATACGTATGCCCCATTTCTCCCGCACTTTGAATCGCAAGGTTCAGGGCATTATTTGCTTTCTCAGTAAATCCATTAAAACGGTACATAAAATACCTCCTTTATTGTGTGGCTAGCCTCTCCGAGGTAATCTTTGCCCGCAAAACATCCCTCTGCGCCGGGGTAAGTTTTTCCCCGCCGGGCAGCATAATCGTTGCCGGCTGTACCTCTACAATCAGGCTGTTGACTACATCGTAGCTAATATTGGCAATTAATCCGGCAGATATTCCAAGCCGGATATTGGAAATCAATTTCATGAATTCTTCATTGCTCAGCAGTTTCGCATTCTGCAAAATTCCAATAGAACGTGAAATTACATCCTGCGTTTCAATATTTTTCACCATGGCTTCTCTAGCAGCACGTTCCTGTCCTACCAGCTGCATGGCGATACTTTTCAGGTTTGCAATTGCTTCCCGTTCACTTAATCCAAGCGTCACCTGGTTGGAAAGCTGATAAAAAGCACCTGTCGGTTTGCTGCCTTCCCCATAAATCCCACGAATCGCAATCCCAAGTTTCGAAAGATTTGCCGCGTACCGGTTCATTGTTCCGCTTTCCTGTAATGCCGGCAAATGCAGCATCAGTGATGCACGCATCCCTGTCCCCAAATTTGTCGGGCACTGGGTCAGATAACCCAAACGTTCGTCAAAGGCAAAGTTCAGTTTCCCATTGAGGAGGGAATCCAGCCGATCTGCCAAGTCATATGCTTTTTGCAGGTCCAATCCTTCCTGCATCACTTGAATCCGCAAATGATCCTCTTCATTGATCATGATCGAAATGCTTTCATCTTCCGTCAAAATCAAACCGCGGCCCCGCCGGTCCGAAATAAATTCCGGACTGACCAGATGCCGTTCCACCAGTGAAACGGCTTCCATTTGCGACAGATCTGCCATTTCTATAAAATGGAATTTCTGCGGCATGGTTGACAGACAATCCATAACCGCTTCCTGGACGGCATGCTCCACTTTTTGACGCTGTTCCGGGTTCAATTTTGCAGGGAACGGATATTCTTTCCTATTTCTGGCCAGGCGAATCCTTGTGCTAACAATAACGTCGCCTTCTGCGCCGCTCTTTTCATACCATTTTTTCATTGTTTTCCGCCCTCCATTTCCCGGATCTCATCACGAAGTTTTGCCGCTTCTTCAAAATTCTGTACCTCTATGGCTTCCTTTAATAAGCGGCGTTTCCGTTCCAGTTCTGTTTCCGGCTTCACTTGCAGCTGTTCTGCTGGTTTTACCTGCAATGCTGCTCCTGACGGCTGTTTTCCACAATGTTTCGTGTTCCCGTGGATTCTTTGAATGCTTGGGAGAAGTTTATCATAAAAGGTATGATAACATTCCGCACATCCAACTTTCCCGCTTTGCGCAATATCTTCAAACGAAGAACCGCAGCCGGGACAGCGCACCGTATTGAGCGAGGCCGCCGGGGTATCTCCAAAGAAACCGCCGAGAAGATTTCCGATATTCCAGCCTAATCCTGAAAACAGGCTGCCATATCCCATTTTCTGTGCGCAGTCTGCACACAGAGAGTATTCTTTCAATTCCCCATTAATGATGGTTTTTACATGTGTTGTCGCGGTGTTTTTCCCGCAGTTCTGGCATAACATCTGACTGCCTCCTTGTTCCGGCCAAATGGCCTGCTCTCATTTTCCGGTTTTCCCACCGGAATACTTTTGTTTTGTACTCTTGGAAATTTCACTAGATTTGGGTAATAAGCATGTGCTTAAAAATAGATGCCCGAAGCGTATCCCGGATATCCTGCGGTGCAGCCGCCAAAGATTTTTCCCCAATCGCCGCCGCAATTAATCTTGCTGCATCACGGGTTACAATTCCTCTTCCCGATAAATTTTCCAGCATTACCCGCGCTGTGGCGCAATCCAGGGAATCCCCCACTGAATTGACGATATGCATAATGGCTGACGACGGTGTCGCAGAAACTCTTGTGATCCGAATATATCCACCGCCGCCGCGCCGGCTTTCCACAATATACCCCTGTTCCGGCGTAAACCGTGAGGTAATGACATAATTGATCTGGCTCGGCACACAGCCCAGATGCCCTGCGAGTTCGTTGCGCTGAATCTCCGCATGACCTCCGGCTTCGTCCAACAATGCCAGAATATAATTTGCAACGTTATCGCTGATTCTCATTGCTGTGCCTCCGTTTTGATTTTGACTTTCTTTGACTTATGTGCTTAGTTTATCCTTTTGTCCTTTTCCTGTCAAGGTCAAAGAAAGTCAATTTTCATTAACCTATTTTCCCCCTTCTCTGTATTTCGCCTCTTTTCTCAAGTTTTCTCTTATTTGCTAATTTTTCATTTCGTTTTTCACATATATGCTACTCTAGCATAAGATATACAAGACGCCGTAATCGCCCGGATGCAGGGCTTCTCCTCACCGGCCGAACCGCTCTTCAAAAAAGTTGTAACACCTTCCGGCGTCTTACAATATACTGTTAATGTAAACCGAAAGGAGGAAAACAACAATGTGCAATGGTTTTGGTGGCTGTGGTAACAGCTCTTGGGTAATTTTCCTGATCATCATCCTGCTCTGCTGCGGATGCGGCACCAGCAACAACTCTTCTGACTGTGGGTGCGGTAACAACTGCGGCTGCTAATCGGAAAAGTCTGAGTTCCGAAAGCGAGGGAAGGGAAGATTCCCTTCCCTCGCAGGAATCATCCTCTTACCAGAAAAAAGCGTCCTGACAGATAATCGTCAGGACGCTTTTTTCTATTTTTCCAGACAATACCAGAGCGTTTGAAGGATTTGACCGCCCCGGAAAATTTAGAGCGAAATGTCACCACACTCTTGTCAATATAAATTGTCTGATTCCTCTTTACTTTTGCTGCGCCAATGCTTCTTCCAATGCCAATGCCAGTTGATCCGGGCAAGACGTCGGTTTCAGGCCACAGGTAATTCCTTTGCATGAGGAAATTACTTCCTGTGCCTTTTTTCCCTTCACCAGTGCGCTTACCCCTTTCAAGTTTCCATTGCACCCGCCGACAAATTTTACCGAACGAATAACATCTCCGTCTAAATCAATCGTTATTTTCCGAGAACAGGTCCCTTTTGTGATGTAATTATATTCCATTTCCAGATTTCATCCTTTTCTCTTATTTTTTCAGGCCTTTTTCGCCCGTAATTTTTCTATTTGTTCCTGCGGTGTTGTACAGCTTCCTATGGACAAGTGATTCTTCATATACAGTCCGTGGAAATCTGTTCCTCCGGTCATCAGCAGGCCGTTTTCCTGCGCAATTCTTTGATAATCTTCTTTATGCTCTTCCGGATTTCCCGGATGCCATACCTCTACCCCGTCAATCTCTTTATTTTCTGCAAGTTCTTCCAACAATGCCATCCCGTCATATTCTCCAGGATGCGCCATTACTGCGATCCCACCTGCCTCATGTACCCGCCGGAGCACTTCATGGACATCCGGATATTCAATGGGGAAATATGCTAATCCTGTTTTGGCGCCAAACAATTTTTGGAACACTTCCCCGAACAAGCCATCTGCATATCCTGCTTCCAGCAAAGCCTGCATGATATGCTGTTTGAAAATATTGGTACTTCCCTGAGCTCTGCGTACTACGATTTCGGGTGCAATCGGATAAATCTGCATCACTTTACGCAGCATCTTTTCCGCTGCCTTCCTCCGGCCGTCCCCTACTTGTTTGCACAGCCCTTCCAATCGGCCCGGATGCTCGCAGCAATAACACAGGATATGGGCTTTTCGTCCCCGCGCGTAGTCATATGTCGATAACTCTACGCCAGAAAGCACTTCAATTCCGTGTCGCTTTCCACACACCTGCGCCCTGGTTACCCCTGCAAAGGTATCATGATCTGTAATCGCAAGCGTTTTTACTCCGCAGCTCTTTGCCAGCAAAACGATTTCATCTATTCCCATTGAGCCATCCGATAATTTTGTATGGCAGTGCAAATCCGCAGCCACTATGATCCCTCCTATGAAAAGCTCTCATATCTCTATTTTTTCATTTCCAAATTCTCAGCCATATCTGTCATCCCAATAGTTTTTCTGTGCGATTCCACATCCGCGCTGCAATCCCTAAAAAGGCCGCAGCAAACACTGCGAATATTACACTTACCGCTAACAATACCCAGGCATTTAACAAATATACACCTGTAAGCTGCAACAAATACAATAAAATCACGGGAAGTATCAGGTATCCAGAAAGCTGTACCGCTTCCACAGAACTCTTCGCCCTATAAGACGCCAATGCCATTACTGCTACGCCCAACATCATACACGCCGGGATCAGAAGAAACAACAAGACTAACCAATTCCAATCAAAAAAGAACGGGAGCCTCATCAACAGATCTCCAACCCCGATCGTGATTCCAAATACAACAAACGATACCGCTGTTACAATCATGGACAGTAGTACACAACCGTACACTTTTGCACGAAACACCGTCCTTGGACTTGCCAAAGAAGAGTACAAAGGCTCCAATGTGTGATGTTCTTTTTCTCCCGCAAAAGCGCAGGATGCCGCCACTGCACTACTAAGCAACGGTACCATAAGAAAGAACATGGGACAAATCCTTTGCGACATCACATAAAATATGGCTTGGCGTTCCCGCATGTTACGGTAATAGTGCGGTATCATGCTGGAAATCCTATGGATCTCGTCAAACTGTTCTCTCGGAAACACCATGGCTACTACGAGGAATACTGCCGGTACAACAAACGCCACACAAAACGGGCCTGCCAACAGCAGCATTTTTGCCCATCCTGTATGCCAGATTTCCCCAAAATCTTTCTTTATAATTGCTTTTTCTGCATTGGAGAACAGTTGCTTCATTTCTCTTCCACCAGCTTTTCCCGTGCCAAATACTTCTGATAAACGTCTTCCAGCGTCGGACGGGTAATCCGGGCTTCCAGAATCTCCGCCCCTTCTTCCAAAAACTTACGGAGCAGGCCCGGCATTTCAGTCTCCCGCTCTATTTTTAGATTCCACCATTCATCGGTCTGGGTCAATCCCTGCGGAACATGTCCGTTCAAAAAACGGAATCCTGCGGTAAGACTGCATCCCAATTTTCCGGAAAGTGTTTCCACATCCCCGCAAACCGCAAGTCTGCCCTTTTTTAGGAATCCATAACGATCACATAATCCCTGCACATCCTGCACACGACGGGAACAAAACAGAACGGCAATTCCTTCCCGCCGGGCAATCGCGACTACCTGCTGCGCCAAGGAATGGGCCGGTCCCGGCTCCAAAAGACGCGCCGGGTCATCCAATAACAATACTTTTGGACGATGCAATAACGCTCGCGCCAACAAAAGACGTGTCATTTCTGCCAGAGAATATCTTTTGACCGGTTTTTCGCGTTCTTCCCAAATTTCAAAGTCCTTTAAAAGTTCAGAAGCCCGCTGCCGGGCTTCTGAAACCGATAATCCATATAGTTGTCCAAAAAACAGGAGGTTTTGTAATGCATTCATATGACCGTACATCGCGGATTTCCCGGACGCTACACCACAAAGCGCATG
>CALWKP010000265.1 GCA_944381295.1 uncultured Clostridia bacterium
GCGGCGTTCGTCAGAAAACTTCGCCTTTACCGCGAGAGCTTCGTCTTTCACAATGCCGAGCAGCCTGGATTCGTTCGCAAGGATATCCTCGAAATCCGCAATTTTTGCCATCAGCGCATTGATTTCATCTTCGAGCTTCTGACGCTCCAAACCGGTCAGACGTCCCAAAGGCATCTGCATAATCGCCTGCGACTGCGGCTCATCCAGGCCAAAGCGTTCCTGGAGCCTTGTCTTGCCTTCCGGAATCGACTTCGACGACCGGATAATCGCGATCACCTCGTCGATAAAATCAATTGCAATTTTCAAGCCTTCCAGGATATGTGCGCGCTCCTTGGCTTTGCGCAGGTCATATTGCGTCCGACGCGTAACGACCTGTTCCTGGAAAGAAATATATTCCTGCAAAATTTCCTTGAGCGTGAGGGTCTTTGGCTCGCCGTTGACGATTGCCAGCACGATGACGCCGAAAGTCGTTTGCAGCTGTGTATAGGAATACAGCTGGTTCAAAACCACCTGCGGGGAAGCATCACGTTTGACATCGATCACGATTTCCATACCGTCGCGGTCGGAATGGTCCTCGACGTTGGAAATCCCTTCGATCCTCTTTTCTTTTACGAGGTCGGCGATATTTTCGATCAAGCGCGCTTTGTTGACCTGATAGGGGAGTTCCGAAACAACAATTTTGAACCTCCCGTTTTTCTCTTCTTCAATTTCCGCGCGGGCACGCACAATGATGCGTCCACGGCCGGTAGCGTAAGCGGCACGAATTCCGCTGCGCCCCATAATGATAGCGCCTGTCGGGAAATCCGGCCCTTTGATATATTCCATCAAATCGTCCAGGGTGGCGTCCGGATGATCGATCAGGGCGCACATCCCGTCGATAACTTCGCCCATTTTATGCGGCGGGATATTGGTGGCCATCCCGCCGGCGATACCCGTGGAACCGTTTACCAGCAGATTCGGGAAGTGGGAGGGGAGCACATTGGGTTCCTTGAGACGGTCATCGTAGTTCGGGGAAAAATCGACGGTATCCTTATCGATATCCTGAAGCATCTCGACGGCAATTTTGCTCATACGCGCTTCGGTATAACGGTAAGCAGCCGGCGGGTCGCCGTCCACGGAACCAAAGTTCCCGTGACCGTCCACCAGCATATAACGCATGGAGAAATCCTGGGCAAGACGAACCATCGCATCATAAACGGACGCGTCGCCGTGCGGGTGATACCGCCCGAGCACCGAACCGACGGTATCAGCGCATTTGCGGTAAGCCTTGTCCGGGGAAAGGCCGTTTTCATACATGGTATATAAAATTCTGCGGTGAACGGGTTTCAGGCCATCCCTGACGTCGGGCAGCGCACGCGATACGATTACCGACATGGAATAAGCCAAAAAGGATTTTTCCATTTCCTTTTTCAAATCAACGTCTATGATTCGGTTATTATTTTGCTGTTGCTCATCCATTAACGGACACCTTCCTGCTTAAAGTTTTGTCTGAGGTTTTGTTCCAACAGGTCGTGGATACGGCGGCAATCCTCCGAAGAAGCCGCCCGTTTCGGAAGATAGGTGATCTCCCCGATTCCGGTAGAAAACAGGAATCCATTCCTGTCCTCATACGCCCGATACAGGATTTCATAAGGAATCCTGGCGGAGTACCTGTCGTTTTCTATGGAAATCCCGTCCTCACCGAACAAAAAGTTCTGAGAGATCATCTGTTCGCCGTGGGTATCGAAAAAGGATGCGGCGCGCAGACGGATCAGGAACGGAAAAACAGTATCGTGATATACACATAGGATAAATCCTAAAATAATTGCCAGATAGTAATAAAGTGAAACGGGGAAACTGCCGGACATCCAAACAACGCCGACGATGCCGCCAAGCAGCACGATACAGCCGGCGATTCTGGCAATGAGGATATCGCGGCGGTTGACCACGGAACGCCAGCAAGCCTGACGCGACCAGATATAATCTTCCTTGGTAGGGAGGAAGCTGACGGAGGCCAAAACATTATTTTTTTCCATGGGCAGCTCCTTTCACCCTGTGGTAACGCGCAACGAACGTATTCTGAAAATGGCTGGACAGAAGTTGTTCCAGTTCGGCAGAACAATCCTTTTTGGGCAGCACAAGAAATTCACGCTGGACCCCGCCGCTCAGCAAGAAAAAGCGGTCGGTCTCGAGGCATTTGGAAAAATCGGTCCAATACTCTTTGTAATTTTCGTACTGATTTTTACAAGTCATGCTGTCCCGATAGATCACAACGGACTGCTGACAAGCCAATAGCTGATTGGAATGATAGATTTTAGCGGCCCAGTCGCGGGAATTGCGAGGCAGCACAAGCGCAAAAAACAGGGCAGCCAGACAAAAGACCCCTGTCAGGGCCAAGGGCGCCCAAATATTCGGGAACAGTTGGGAATACCAGGGGATTGCCGAAATGGAGAGAAGTGCTGCGGTAAGGCATAATCCGGCGCGTACCGCAGGACGGCGCAGCGGACTGGAAAGCTGTTCACGTTCCATCCAGGCGTCCTGATACTCTTCGCAGGAAAGCTGGAATTCCAGGCTGCCGACCGCAGTTTCATAAAAAGTTGGCAAGATAACCTTCTTCCTTTCCTAAGGCCGCACCGCATCCTTCCGGGTGGTACAGCGCGCCTGAAAATGTTTCGTCAGATGTCCAAAAACCGCAGGCAATCCTTGATGGATTAGCGAGCATTTTTGGGAAATATCACGGGAAATTTTGGCGTGATGTGCCGCCTGAGCATCCGGCGTGAATGGTGCGGTGCTGCCTGAAAACACGTCCCGGACATCCGGGCGCGATCATTCCAATTTCCTGGAACCCGCCAGGATACGCGCTTCGACATCTGCCAGGACGGCCGGTTCAATACTGCGCAGCGGCAGGATGAGCGCCCGGCTTCCGGAATACAGGAACAACAGCCTGTTTTCCCTGTGGAGCACACAAGACCCATCCAGCGGGATCTCCCAATATCCTTCGTTTTCCCCGATCTCGATCACGTCCGGATACACGACGACTTTGATTTCCTTCCCGTCGGTCAGGCTTCTGGCTTTTCTGCGCATCCCTACCTGCGGGACAATCCAGATGATCGCAATTACT
>CALWKP010000266.1 GCA_944381295.1 uncultured Clostridia bacterium
GATTATCGGGTTATTTTGTGGAAGCGTTATGAGTGATAAGGCAGTTGGGGGTGTTTGTGGTGCATTACTTACCATTGTAGCTGGTTGGTTTGCGGGAATATGGTTTCCGCTTGATTTAATCGGTGGAGTTTTTAAGACGGTATCAGAAATATTGCCGTTCTATCATGCAGCACAAGCGGCAACAGCCGCGATCAACGGCAGTTATGGTGAAATAATTCCCCATATTGCTATTGTATTTGCATATGTTGCTGTTCTGTTCACAGTTGCTATCTGTATCTTCAACAGAAAAATGAGAAGTGATAATTCGTAAAACCGCAAAAGGTGGTGAAAAAAGAGTGAAACAACCTAAATCAAATTGGTTGTTGTGTCCTATCTGCCAAAATAAGACGCGAATAAAATTGCGGGAAGATACAGAATTAAAAAACTTTCCGCTTTTCTGTCCAAAGTGTAAGCAGGAAACCTTAATCAATGTAAGACAATTAAATACCACAGTTATCAAAGAGCCAGACGCACAGACGCAGAGCCGATAACACGCAGAACAAAAATGCGGTTATCGGCTCTTTCTTTTTGACAACTGCTTGCGCTGTACGATTGCTGGTTAAGCGGAAAAACTAAACCGCTGCTAACCGCTTCATTTTTCACGTTGCCCTCTGTTCCGGTTTACGGAAAGCTGCTCATGCTGATCGGCTTGATTGTAACACTTGCTGTTTCCATGTTCTCTACTTACAAAATTAACAAGCTGGATCATCATTTCTGGGACATCAATGCGAATATGAATATTTTGTTTCAACAATTTTCCGATTATATTGAAAATTATAGTGCAGGAAAAGATATCCGTATTTATGGAATGAAGGATTACCTAGCGGATAAATCCTTAAAATTAGATGCGGATTATTATAATTTGGCTACTCAGAATTCCTACAAACAGGCGCTCTGGTCAATTCCCAGTACGATATTGTTATATGGGTTTGAATTTGGAATTTATGCAGTATTGATTTTTTCAGCTATGAATGGCAGTATCACAGTTGGGGCTATTGCAAAATATGTTCCGTGTATGATGCTTTTGATTGGAGCAATTACGGATATGGTAAAAACGGCGCAGTTAGCACTGGATAACCACCGATATCTTAAACGATACTTTACGTATCTGGACATCCCCAACCACATGTACCAGGGTACACTGACAGTGGAAAAACGGGACGACAATGAGTATTTTGTGGAATTTCGAAATGTAAGTTTCCGGTATCCTAACACCGATCAGTATGCGTTACGACATGTAAATTTCCGGTTTAAAGTTGGGGAAAAACTGGCGATTGTCGGCAGGAACGGTTCGGGGAAAACTACCTTTATCAAGCTGTTATGTCGCTTGTACGATCCAACCGAAGGGGAAATCCTTTTGAATGATGTGGATATCCGGAAATATGATTACGACGAATATCTGTCGATCTTTTCGGTAGTGTTTCAGGATTTCAAGCTGTTTTCCTTTGGCCTTGGTCAGAATGTTGCCGCAGGCGTTACGTATGATGCAGAGCGTGTGATATCCTGTCTGACAAAAGCTGGCTTTGGCGACCGGCTTAATGATATGCCGGAGGGACTGGATACCTGCTTATATAAGGACTTTGAGAAAAACGGTGTGGAGATCTCCGGCGGAGAAGCGCAAAAAATTGCGCTTGCCAGGGCTCTGTATAAAAACGCACCATTTATTATTTTAGATGAACCGACTGCTGCACTGGACCCAATTGCAGAATACGAGGTCTATTCAAAATTTGATGAAATCGTGGGAGAAAAAACAGCTATCTATATCAGCCACCGGCTATCTTCCTGTCGATTCTGCGATACTATCGCGGTATTTGACCAAGGACAGATTGTGCAGGAAGGCAGCCATGAAGAGCTTGTGGCAGAAGAAAGAGGAAAATACTATGAGCTGTGGCATGCACAGGCCCAGTATTATACCACGTAGGAATTTCCTGTTTTATTGATGCCGTATGTATTTCTTTGCGGCAATGAAAGCCGCATAATAAACCGCAGCAAATTCCATTCCGTAGGGGGATGAAACTTGCTGCGGTTTTGTATTATTAGAACGATGGGATCAAACTGCATTTTTACAGTTTGATCCCATCGGCGGGCGGGTTTCCGCTGCGAACGATTTGAACAACGGCTATACAAAGCAGTCAGAATGGTACCATCCCTGTTTTTTTCAACTTTGTAAAGGATGTTCAAAGTAAAGGATGTTCAAAACAATCTTGTGCATATGGGAAAAATCAATTATGGCAAGACGCAGAACGGGGGAAAGAATCTGAGAACTTTGCATAAGCTTCTGTTTCATAATATTGAACTGTATGGCACGGAAAAGATTTTCTTTTCAGCCGCAAACGGTTGAGACCATCGCCGTTTCTGACTTTTCCTGTATCAGGCACTTTTTACTGCTTGACGATTAAAACTGCGTTACAGAAGAGGTTTTCCAACAGCATCAGCGCTGGCAAACGGTCCGGGCAGGACAGCGGCGCCACGATGGTCGTCGAAATAGTCCCGGTCGAAAACAATGGCAGTACCATCAGGATTTTCAAAACGTTCTTCCGGCTCAAATGCATAGCCAAGGATATCGCTGTTCACCATTGCCGCACGGCAGTTTCCAAGATAATCATAGAGATTCGTGTCAAGCACCGGCTTCCCGCCGCACTCCGCGAGTTCGACTTTGATCTCATGTTCTGTATCGACAAGAGCGTTTTTTTCTTTGTAATACGGCTGTGCGCCGGCAAAATATGCGTTTCCTTCCACCCAAACAGGCAAGGTGTGGCCATGTGCCGCAGCGAGCTTGGCCATATCCGGCGTATCGGAATCCATATCAAACATCGCGATCCACTCATCGTAGGTGAGATAGTCATTAAAAACGTGCGTGCCGACCTCGCGGTTTTCTTCGTCGGAACCTTCACAGCTGTCCCGCAGGGTGACAAACGGAGAGGACGGCCATTTCTGTACAAAGATGTTGTTGTAAAAACGGTCATCGCCGTGCAGTACCGTCATGAATCCCATGACTTCGGTGCGATGAGGAATATGATACGGCGTGTAGCGCGGTCCGGTCCCGTCGCCCACACAGGAGAATGCACCGCAGATCAGGTTATGTACGAGCGCAACGCCCTCTGTCGCGAAACGCAGAGACACGTCAGAAAGCAGGATGTTGTTGTCGATCAGCGTTGGACCGTGGCTGACTTCAACAAAGATATCCTGACTCATCATGCCGCCTTTCAGCTGCTTTGCAAAGGCAGGACGCTGGTTATCGTGCATGAGGTTCTGTGTGATGCGAGTACCTTGTGCTTCCCAGTCACACCAAATCCCCATAGTGCAGTGGTGAATATGGTTGCGCCGGAAGGTAACATCGATGGCCGCATGCAGTTTGATTCCGGCAATCTCTGCTCCGCCAAGCTCCATCATATTGTTGATGTGGTGAATATGGTTGTCCTCGATCACAGAGAATACCGCTCCCATACGTCCGATGATACCGCCCTGCTCACAATTGTGAATGTTGCAGCGGCGCACAATATGGCTGCCCACCTTTTCTTTGAGCCAGCCATGGTATTGGCCTCGGCAAACGGCGTCGCGTTCCATTTGGGTAGGACTTTTGACGTGCTTGTAGGTGAAATAATGATTGTTGTCCGGGTCCAGGTACTTGCCGAGTGAAATACCGGCACACTTACTGTTTGTGATCTCGCAGTCCTCGATGATCCATCCCTTCGACCAGTGCGGACCAATCATACCATCCTGATAAGCGGCGGGCGGTGCCCAGGTGGTGGCAGCTTTCTCGATCAGAAAGCCGCTCACAGTGATGTAGCTGACACCTGTCTTGGAAGGCATAAAGCACTCGCGGCGGACATTGATCTCCACCTTTTCCTCATTTGGATTTTTGCCCTGGAAGTTCGCATAAATAACGGTTTCACGGCCATCCTGTTCAGCATACCACCGGTATACAGAGGCATCCGGTTCCCAGGAAAACTCGGAGATCACAGGATCAACACAGCCTGCAATCGAGTCTGCCTCATAAAGCATTTTGTCATTGAGATAGACTGCGCCAGTGTGCTTGCTGCGGCCTGCAAAATACCAGTCACCGTAAACGTAAGTGGTATACGGATTATAATTGCCAAAGAGAGCATTATCTACGCGGCAACGCCATACGTCCCCTTTATAAGGTTTCCAGTTTTTGATTTCCTCTGCGCCGGTGATCACCGCACCGAGCGGCTCCATGCTGCGGTAAGTAATGCGGGAATCCTCCGTACCAGCATTCTGAGGATCAACATACTCGCGATAAATACCGGGTGCAACGAGCACTTCGTCTCCGGGTTTCGCGATCTTGGCAGCGTCGCCGATGCGCTTGAACGGCGTTTCTTTCGAGCCGTTTCCGCCACGTCCAACTTTGGCGTTGACATAATAGATCATTTGAACCTCTCCTTTTTTATATTTTATCTATAAGGAAGAAAAAACTTCCATTCCATACAGCACATCTGGCTGGACCAGGCTTTTGTTCTTAGCTAAAAACACCGGAACTGGACGGAATCATATACCAAACAGCAGAGGGCGTCCAATGAAAAAATCCTGCTGCAATGACTGGCCTGACAGCATTAGGATGCTATTTCACTGGTTGGCTGTATGGATATCCTCCATTTTTTGAATTCCGTAATGATAAGATTCATGCAACAGTGCTTCAAGGCTTTCTATCTTCATATCGGCCGTAGCATGGTTTCCGAGTGTTAAAAGGAACCTTCCGTTTTGGTTCGCATAGGTGTCAATCAAATAGCGGACTTCTTTCCTGACGTCGTCGGGTGTGCCGTATGGAATCGTCCGCTGCATGTCAAATCCAGCCCAAATGCAGAATTCCTGACCGAATTTATTGGCAATGTCCCGTTCATCCATGGTGTATTTCTGGATGGGATGCAGAACATCCAGCCCGATATCGATGAATTCCGGGATAAAAGGTTCAATATTGCCGCAGGAATGCAGCCAAACATGAACGCCCAGGGAATGGGCTTTTTCAATCAGACGTTTGTAATAAGGCTTAAAGAATTCCCGAAAAATTCCCATGGAAAAAAAGGGACCTGTCTGGGTGCCGATGTCATCGGAGGTGAAGATTCCGTCACAGCCTAACTCTTCTTTTGCACGCTCTATAACTCGGCAGTAAAATTCTGTAAGTTTGTCGAATAGTTTATGTACCTCTTCCGGATATAAATAGAAATCGGTAAGAGCATTCTCCATACCGCGCAGCGACCAGAGACGTTCAAAAAAACAATACCACCATTGCGCCAGCACATAGCGGTCTTTCCCGCTTGGAGCAGTAGGAAATAAATTAGCATAATCCGGATCGGGGAAATTCGCAAGAATATCGTCTAATTCCTGCCAATCCTCAATCGCAGTGACAGAATCAAGCGCAACCCCTTCTTGCTGCTTTTTGTCCAGGCAGATCCATTTATACTGGGGATCATCTTGCGGAGCAGAAAACACCTGCGGGATATTGATCGGACATACTTCCGCGTCATAGGGATACTGCTCCAGGATTGTTTTTGCACGGTCAGAATCTGCTCCGAAAATTTCGGGAGAACACCAGAAATGATACAACATGGGAATACGTTCGTAAGAACATTTTCCTTCTATGATATCTCTCATTTGCTTTTTGGAAAAGCATCGGTTCATAAAAATCCCCCTTTTTTTATCCAGTATAATCATTTATAATAAATCTTACAATATCGCAAATCACGATTTTATGAACAAAATCACGATAGGAGAAAAATGAAAAATACAGATATTACTTTGCTTTCAGCTATGTGGCTGAACAAAAACAATACATCTAGCAATAGGAAATCGTATGGCAGAAGGATCGTGGAACATTACGAACTGGAAATCATTTTGGATGGCAGCGGAGAAATGATATGCAATAATCTGACCGTAAAAACAATCCCGAACAGATTGTTTATCAGGACCCCTGGAATGGTGGTTGAAGGGATTACGCCGTATCATTCCTACTATATTATTTTTTCTTCTGTCAGCAATGAATTGGCAAATTTCGATTTCCCCTATTACATGGATAACATGAACTATTTAATGGAACTGTTTAAGACAGTTTACATGGAAAATTTGAACGTCAGCTTTTTATCCCGATTAAAGACGGAATCCGTTTTTCAGGAATTACTGTATCAGATTTTAAATTGTATTTCCGGTCATGCCGCCGATAATCTTTTGCGATCGATCCACTATATCAACAGGAATTATTGTAGACGGATCGACATTCCTTTTCTGGCGGAATCCGCAGGCTACAGCCTGAACTATTATATCACCTTATTCAAAAAGGCTCAGGGAGTTACGCCTATCCAATACATAAATTCTTTGCGGATAACCAGGGCCTGCAAACTTTTGGCGGAAAACGACAATACGATTGAAACCATATCTGCCGAGTGTGGATTTGTAAGCGTCTCTTATTTTTACCGGATCTTTAAAAAGATGAAAGGGATAACACCTACTCAGTTCAGGAAAGATTTGAGAAGTTATTATGATGACGGTCCGGAGGGATAGAGCAATAAGGCGGCCACAGCTTGGAACGCAGTGGAAGTATTGGTGCGAATGGAAATTTCCTAACCAAAAAGCGCCGAGACAGTAATCAAATGCCGAGGGGATAAAGAAATACACGATCAAAACCCGCGCAACGTATATGCTTGCGGTTTTGTCTTACCCGTGTAGAATGTTAGTAAATGGGGGAGAAAAATATCTGATATTTTTTAAGAAAGGAAAATCCGGGGGATGCCTTGATCAAGTACGGAATTTGATTCGCCTGACTCAGTGAGAAAGCAATCAAGAAGTTTCAGATTTGAGGCAATATGGCAATACCATGCGAAGGTGGTATTGGGATGAAAAAGAGGGGGAATGAATATGCCAGAACTTGAAATAACCAATATGGTCATGATTCAGGATGTCATTACAGGAAAAGTTATTGTTCAGAAGCGGGTGAAAAGCTGGTGCGGGATTTCTTTTCCTGGAGGGCATGCCGAACCAGGAGAAACTATTTATGATAGTGCTGTAAGAGAAATTAAAGAGGAAACAGGATTGACTATCAAAAATTTGAAAGCATGCGGTTTTATGTATTGGTTCAACAACAAAACCGAAGACAAATATTTTACCTATTTTTATAAAACAACGGAGTATGCCGGGAATTTGATCGATGCAACAGAGGAAGGAGCGGTATTCTGGGTAAGCCTGGACGAGTTGAACAACATGCAGCTTGCCCCGGGATTCCGAGAATATCTCCCCGTATTTTTTGCAGATAAATACACAGAGGCTTATTGTTCCTGGAACGATGATCAGGAAATGGATGAAACGAAAAGTAATCCGTGGGGAATTATTTATCGATAGGACTATTTGCCAGTACCCTGTTCTTTGAATGTCTGCCAGGGATTTTTGTCCATACCACTTAGGCAGACTGTTGAAAACAGGTAGAAAACCGGCGTCCTTTTGAGACAGGAACGTTTCAAAAGGACGCCGGTTTTGGAATGGTTTTAAATTTTCAATCAGTGTTTGTACAGGAACATCCCGGGAATAACCATCGAGTTCCAATTTTACACGGCTGCATTCTTAGTCATAAATCGATTCTGCATCCCATTCGAGGATAGCTCCGCTGTACGCATCAATCTCAAACTCATATTCCATACCGTCATAGACGATTTTGCCTTCATAGTTTTGACGTCCATCATCATAATCGAGTTTCATGCGGATGTGATCTGCGGTAGCGCCCGGAACTTTTGCCAGAGCAATTGCACGGATTTCCGATTCGCTCTTTACTGACGAACTGCTTTGCGGGGGAACATATCCTTCGGCATCATAGTCAACGCTGAGAATCTTTCCGTTTGCTGCGTTGATTTCATAATCGTATTCGGTCGCAGTGGATGCTACATAGAATTCTACATCATAGATTTTTAAGCCATCGTCGTAATCGAGTTTTACTTTCAGATAAGCCGTGTCGGATTCTTTCACCCCGGCATTATCCAGGGCAATCTTTTTGGCTCCTGCTTCATCGATGGCAGCAGATGTGCTGGAAGTGGAAGTTGTGCTGGAAGTGGAAGAACTGGAGCTGGTAGAAGAACTTGAACTTGTGGAAGGACGATACCCTTCGATATCATGATCTTTGCTCAGAATCTTTCCGGTAGAAACTTCAATCTCGTAATCGTATTCCGTGGAAGTAGAGGCAACATAGAATTCTACGTCATAGACCTGGATACCATCATCAGAATCTAATTTGACCTGCAGGTAAGCTGTGTCGGATTCCTTGACTCCAGCATCATCCAGAGCAATCTTTTTCGCTCCTGCTTTGTCTACTTTGGCAGCTGTTGTGGACGAGGTGGCTGACGGCTGATATCCTTCTGCATCATGGTCAATGCTGAGAATCTTTCCGGTAGCTGCATCGATCTCATAGTCATATTCGGTCGAAGTGGATGCTACGTAGAACTCTACTTCGTATACTTTTACGCCGTTTTCATAGTCTTGTTTAATTAACAAATAAGACGTATCGGATTCTTTCACTCCAGCATCGTCCAGTGCAATTTCTTTCGCTTTCACTTCATCCATAGCCTTTGTCGATGCCTGAGAACTGGAGTCAATTACCGCTCCGGTCAAAGCGTCTACGGCATAACGATATTCTATGGAACCATCGGTGAAATCCAGTTCGTAGTAGGCAACACCATCTTTATCTTTCAGGTCAGCAACAGTAAATGTTGTGCCGGAAGCGGATAACTGGGATGCGTTCAAAGCGGCAGCTTTGGCGGTTTCCAGGCTGACATAATCGGATTGAACGTTTTTGGGAGCAACTCCACAAGCTGTTAAAACGGTAGTTAAAGCCAATGCGGCTAACGCGATGGAAATTATTTTTTTCATGCGGTGCACAACCTTTCCTGATCTGTTTTCTTGTTTCTGTACACAGCATATATCTGGAATATTAAAACAACATTAGAATTTTTAAGATTTTTCAAATTTTTTCCAAAGTATTGTTTTCAGTGATCCCGCAGGGAAAACATACAGTAAAACAACTGCCGGAATTTTCTGTGCTTTCCACGGTAACATCCCCGCCGTGAAGGACTGCAATCTGACGTACCATAGTAAGTCCCAGTCCGGTGCCTTTGTTCCCACTGCGGGAAGGATCTACTTGATAGAACCGCTGAAAAATCTGTTCCATCCGGTCGGCTGGAATACCGATACCGTCATCCCGAACTCCCAGAAGAATCTGGTCATGTAAGGAGCGGAGCGTTACCCAGATGTGTCCATTTTCCCGTCCATAGCGTTCCGCGTTGTCCAGAAGATTTTGGAGCAGCCGGCTCATCAGCGTCACATCGAACACAGCGTGGACTTCTGGCTGGATATCGGTCTGGATGGTAATTCCACGGGGCGATTGTGGTTGTTCCTGGCACAAAATTTCCACCAGCTGACTTAAATCAGCTTCTTCCATCATGGCTTTCAGCGTCCCCTGTTCCAGCCGGGTCATTTGCAGAAGCTGATTTACCAGTGCCGACATTTTTTTCGCTTGCCGATCGATCACGGAGATAGCTTCCTGATATTGCTCCGGCGTTTCGGCATGACGGGCCTCGCCGCATTGTGCAAGGATGACAGAAATTGGGGTGCGCAATTCGTGGGATGCATCGGAGGTGAATTGCTTTTCGGCTTCAAAAGATCGTTCCAGACGTTCAAACATCGAATCGAAAGTCGTAGCCAAGCGTCCGATTTCGTCACCTCGGGGAGGAAGGCCGATGCGTCGGGAAAGGTCGCGTCCTTCTCCAATTGCCTCGGCTGCGGCAACAATTTGGTCAATTGGTCGGAAAGCGGAACGTACCAGATGATAGGCACCAACACCTCCGGCAGCAGCCATCAGCGGCAGCAGAAGCAGAGAAATGCCGATAAGTTCATTGATGACGCCAGCGGATTCAGGAACCTCCATAAGCCCTCTGATCCATACACCATCCTCCCAGGAAAACGGCAGCCAGAAATCCAGAACATAATAACTGGAATCATTTGATGCGTCTATGGGACGCAGCACGCCGTTTTCAAAAGAAAGACCATCGGGAAGGGCGAGCGGCGGTTGGCCGGCCAACAGGGCACCGGTATCGCTGTAAATAAGCGTGTAAACACCGCTGCGGGTAAAAGCAAAATCTTCGCTCAGAGAAAGATTTCCGTCATCGGCTCGGGAAATCTCCGTCAAATTTGCCCGTACAGTGCTTTCTAACTGGCTGTAAGCATTGGTGGTAACCACACTGTTGCTGATAGTAATCAGAAAAGCCAAGATACCAGTGACCAAAACCAATAGCAGAGCTGTAATCAACAGGGTCAGCTTTTTTTTCACAGATAATCGTTTCACGGCTCTTCCCTCAATACCCACCCGGCGCCGCGGATGGTATGAATCAATTTTTTCTCAAATCCGGCATCGATTTTTTTTCGTAAATAGGCAATGTAAACATCTACAACATTGGAACCTCCTGCATAATCATAGTTCCAAATGTGGTCTTCCAGCTGCGTTCGGGAAAGGACGGCGCCTTTGTGGCGGATCATATATTCCAGAATCGCGTATTCTTTCGCCGAAAGATTGATCGTTTTGCCAGCCCGCGTGACTGTCCGGGCACCGGTATCAACGGTCAGATCGCCAACAGAATAGACGCTGGTTTTTTGAATGCCGTATTTACGGGTCACCGCCCGGATACGTGCGAGAAGTTCGTTGAGATCAAATGGTTTCACTAGATAATCGTCAGCCCCCAGATCGAGACCGGCAACGCGATCCTGAACGCTGTCAAGGGCTGTCAGCAAAATGACCGGGACCGCAGAACCACTGTTGCGCAGTTTCTGAAGAACCTCACGTCCATCTTTTTTTGGCATCATGATGTCTAAAACAATACAGTCATAGGAAGTCCCGGCAAGATAATCCAGTGCTTCCTGACCGTCAAAACAGGTGTCTACCCCATATCCAGCCCGTTCCAAAGCCCGGCAAATTAACTTATTTAGGTCTGCTTCGTCTTCCGCAATCAGTATCCGCATAAAAAGTCCTCCTCATCCATTTGGAAAAATCAAATTTCTGTTTCTCTACAAGAATCTTTTCTGAAAAAGTGGCCCTCCATTTGGGAAAATATGAGAAGCTATCTTCTGTAAACTAAGTATAGCACAAGCCTGGTGGGACAGCAATCCGCTCCGGCAGAGGAAAGAAAGAATTTGATTTTTTTCAAGGGAATTCGTAAAATTGACAGCAAAAGCCAGAAAAGGATATAATAGAACAAAATAGATAGTTTCTTTTTCCGCAGATAAGAGGTAGATTTCAGAAGCTGCAAAAATTTCGGAATCTTTTTCTAAATTCCCGCGCATAGTAAAGAGAGACCTGAAAAACAGGAAAATAAGATGTGGAAAAATTCTGTCAGGAGGAATACCATGTGTACCAGTATTACATTTCATAATGGAGATCATTTTTATTTTGGCAGGAATCTGGATTTGGAATATTCTTTTGGGGAAAAGGTAGCGATCCTGCCAAGAGCGTATCGGCTGAAATTTTGTCGGGAACCTGATCTCGAACACCACTATGCAATGATCGGGATGGCCAATGTTACGGATGGATATCCTTTATACGCCGAAGCTGTCAACGAAAAGGGATTGTGCATGGCTGGATTGAATTTTCCCGGAAATGCCTTTTATGGGGAAGAAGCAGAAGGGAAAAATATCGCTCCTTATGAGATCATCCCATGGGTGCTGGCGCAATGTGCGACAATTGACGAAGCAGAACGTTTATGGCAAGGGATGCACCTGGCAGGGATCCCATTTCGGGAACATTTGCCTTTGGCTCCGCTTCATTGGATAGTGGCAGACCAGAAAAGGTGCGTGGTGATAGAGCCGATGAAAGAAGGCGTGAAAATTATGGAGAATCCGGTAGGAGTGCTGACCAATAATCCACCGCTGGACTTTCATCTGACCAATCTACGTCAATATCTGAATGTAACGGCGCAGCCACCGCAAGATCGATTTGGCGGGGGATGGAGTCTTTCCCCTTTTGGCCAGGGGATGGGAGCTATGGGATTGCCTGGGGATGTATCTCCTGCATCCAGATTTGTACGGGCAGCGTTTCACAAAGCAAATTCGGTTTGTGAGCAAGAGGAATCAGCAAATGTTTCACAGTTTTTCCATATTTTGGATTCTGTGGCCATGGTGCGTGGCTCGGTGCTGACCCCGGAAGGGAAATGCGATATCACCTCTTATTCCTGCTGTGTGAATGCTGGAACAGGGGTATATTACTACAAAACGTATGACAACAGCCGGATTTCTGCGGTCAATCTCTTTCATGAGGATTTGGAAGGGGAGAAAGTGACGGAATACGATTTGGTGAAAGGACCGCAATTTTACGAGGTAAATTGAGATAGGGGACAGAGAAATGCAACAAGCTTCCGGAATGAAAATTATTGCGCGGATTCTCAGTGAATTTCCCGAGAAATTTGGTATCCCGCGGCAAAGCGGGATGATTGAGGAATTGTGTGCGCGGGTGGTGTTTGAGCCGGAATACCGGGTTCCGGAAGCAGTCCGCGGACTGGAACAGTTTTCGCATATCTGGCTGATTTGGCAGTTTTCAGAATCGATTCGGGACGGGTGGTCACCGACGGTCAGGCCGCCGCGGTTAGGAGGGAATACGAGGGTAGGAGTATTTGCCTCGCGGTCGCCGTTCCGACCGAATCCCATTGGATTATCGTCGGTGCGTCTGGAAAGAATTGACTATCATGCGGAATTGGGACCAATATTGCAGGTGCGCGGAGCAGATTTGATGGATGGGACACCGATCTTTGACATCAAGCCGTATCTTCCTTATGCGGATAGTCATCCGGAGGCAGCTGGCGGATTTGGGGAGAAGTTCCGCGGATATGCGTTGAAGGTGGATTTTCCGGAAAATCTGCTGGAGAAAGTTCCGGAAGGAAGCCGCATGGCTGCGGTGAAGGTGCTGGGAAAAGACCCGAGGCCATCCTACCAGGATGATCCGGAGCGAGTATACGGACTTTCCTTTGCGGGTGTGGATATCCGGTTCACAGTAGCGGAGGGAAGATTGATAGTACAGGAAGTACGGGAGGGAAAGGGAAGCGCCCAGGCCCCAACCGCCGAGTCCCTGTAAAGAGACTCGGCGCAAGAGCGGAAGCAGTCTTTAAAAGACAGCTTCCGCTCTTTTTCGCCTGCCGGGAGCAGGCGAAATGTTGGGGCCTGGGCGCTTCCCTGTGGCATCCAGCGAAAAAGTAAAAGAAAACGCCGCGGGAAAATTTTTCCGCAGCGTTCTGTATAGGGCTATCAGCGTTTTGTAACAATATCATCCTGTTTTTTGAAGATGCTGTTTTCCGGGATATACCCGCGTACCATAGAGAGGGGATAAATATTGGTGTGCCTGCCGACGACTGTACCAGGATTCAAAACGGAATTACAGCCTACCTCTACGAAATCGCCGAGCATTGCCCCAAATTTTTTCAAACCTGTTTCTATTTTATCGTCACCGACACGTACTGTAACCAGGGTTTTATCGGATTTCACATTGGACGTAATAGAACCAGCGCCCATATGGGAGCGATAACCGAGGATGGAATCCCCAACATAATTGTAGTGAGGGACTTGAACGTTATCAAAAATAATGACATTTTTGAGTTCTGTGGAGTTGCCGATCACGCATCCAGCACCGATCAGTGCGTTGCCGCGGATAAAAGCGCATTGACGGACTTCGGTATCTGGTCCGATAATGAGTGGGCCATGAAGGTGAGCGGAATCAAAAACCTTCGCGGAACGCGCCACCCAGATATCTTCCCCACGTTTCTCGTAGAGATCGGAAGGCAAAGTTGCACCGAGTTCCAGGATAAACTTACCAATTTGGGGTTTGCCTAGATCGGAAGAGCACACGTC
>CALWKP010000267.1 GCA_944381295.1 uncultured Clostridia bacterium
AGGATGCTGACAACAAAACAGAGAATTACAGAAATCAGCATGGCAGCACAAGCGTACAGAGGACCGTCAGGCGTGGTGAAACCGGAGACAGCAACCGGGACGAAAGCAGCCAGAAATCCACCCAACATCCCGGCCCATGCCCCGGCACGGTTGATTCCTTTCCAGTAGAGAGAAATCGCGTAGGGAGCCAGAAAAGCGCCGGAGATGATTCCCCAGGAATAGGACATCATTTCGAGAATCGGGGTTGGGTAATTAGCTACCAGATAAGAGACAACAACAAAAGCGAGACACAAAATTCTGGTGAGCACAGCAGTGTTTTCGTCTTTCATCTTGGGCCTTAAATAGCTTTTCACAAAATCCATGGAAACTGTGGAACAGGCAGTCAAAGTAATGCTGCACAAAGTAGAGACCGAAGCGGAAATCAAGAGAACCAGAACAATACCGATTAGAATATTGGGGAGACCAGCGTCGTTGAGCATGTTGGGGATCAGATAATCCTTGCCGCCGGCGGGCATTTCGGAGAAAAAGAGATGCGAAAACGAACCAATCAAATATCCGCCGCCGGAAACCAATAAGGCGAAGAAAGTGGAAATAATGATACCGCGTTTGACTTCATGATCGTCACGGATGCCGTAATATTTGTGGACCATTTGAGGAAGCCCCCAGGTTCCGAAACTGGTCATCAGGATAGTAGCAATCAGGGAGAGTGCAGAGGCGGTAGGGAGAGGGGCCATTTCATTTTGCTGTATATATTCCATCATGCGGTTGACGCCTTGGCTCAGACCGCCGACCTGAGGGCTGGCGATTATGAGGACGATCAATACGCTGACACCAAACATCATGATAATTCCCTGAACAAAATCGGCTTTGAGGGTAGCAGCATAGCCGCCGAGAACGAGAACGATGGCAGAAGCGATGGCAATCATAACCATACAGACATTCTCATCGATATTGAGGAGGACAGAACAGATACTGGTCAGTCCTTTATAGACGGAAGCAGAATAGGGAAGAAGAAAAATGAAAATGACGATACAAGCAAATAACTTCATTGCTCGGCTTTGGTAGCGCATTTCAAAAAGCTGCGGCATAGATTTGATTTTGAGACGGCGAGTAACTTCGCGGGTACGTCTAGCGAGGATAAGCCAAGCAAGGAGGGACCCGAACACCGCATTGCCGATACCGACGAGGACAGACCAAAGTCCGAAATTCCATCCGGAGCCGCCAGAATAACCGACGAACATCACAGCAGAAAAATAGGCGGTACCATAGGAAAGGGCAGAAATCCAAGCGCCAGCATTTCTGTCGCCGACGGTAAAAGCCGCCATTCCTTTAGAGCTTTTGGAACTGATGACGCCGACAATGAGCATGAAGGCGGCGTAGACCGCAATAACAAGCCAGATCGTCAACTCTTTTGACATGGAAAAACCTCCTCAAGATCGATACTTTATCAATTTAAAGCGTCGATGGTTTAAACGGATGAAGATATTTTACCAAACTTATCGACAGAAATCAAGCCCTTTGGAAAGATTTCTGTCGGTTACAGGTGCCAAAAGCGTTGGGGAAGAAGCAACCCGGCTTTCCGCATGAGGATACGATCTTTTAAAAGTGTATGTGGGTCGCCGTCTGCAAGAAGTTCACCATTATGGAGCAATAAAACCCGCGAGCATAATCGAAGAGCGTCTTCAGGGTCATGGGAAGCAATCACTTTGGTATGCGGAAGAAATTGAAGCGCTGTATAGAAAGAAAGGCGGGTTTCACAGGAAAGCAGTCCTGTTGGATCGTCGAAAAGAAGAAGAGATGGCTGTTTAGCAAGTGCAGCAGCAAGTTCCACAGCATGATTTTGCGTAGGAGAAAGTTCGCGGCAGGAACGTTCTGCCAAATCAAGAATATGGAGCGACTCCAGAGCGTGTACAGCAAGCTGTTGGCAGAGGGATGGGGAAAATCCGGAGGAGGCCGGTGACGAAGCGACCATTTCCAGGACAGAACATGCCGGCGGGGATGGAAGCTGCCAAGCAGCGCCGATCTTTCGGGATAAAGTTGGAAAAGTAGAACTAGACATGCGTTGGCCATCAATTTTAATGGTACCGCGCTTCAGAAGCAAACGTCCGGAGATTAGGCGGAGTAAAGTAGTTTTTCCTGCGCCGGAACCACCAAGGATTGCGATGTTTTGCCCGTCCGGGATAGAAAGTTTTTTGATAGAAAGAGTAAATTTGGAATCCGGATAAGAAAACCTGACGTTGGAGAAAGCAATCATGCAGACTCCCCTTTCGCAGAATGAATGGATGTCCAGAGGCGGACAATGGAAGATACCAGCAGGATACCAAGGGCTAAGGTACCGGCAATAGCAAGAGTATGGAGACCCGTTTGCAGAAAAGCATCCGTATTGCCGTTGATACAGTGTTCCATAGAATAGTAAATGCCGCCGCCTGGGACCAGTGGCAGGAGCGCGGGAATCAGATAGAGGGTCACAGGGCATTTTTGGACACGGGCAAAAATTTCGGAAGCAATGGAAAGTGCGACAGCAGCGGTAAAATATTGATAGATATCGTTGCCGGTAAAGGCAAAAGCAAGATAAACTCCCCAACCGATCGCGCCGCAAAGAGCTGCCGGGGCAATGGTACGTCTGGGGCTGTTATTGACGATGCAGAAGCCGACGCTGGAAGCAAGAGCATATAAGCAAGGAAGCCAAAAATCCATTAACAAATCAACCCACCCCCCAAATGAGACGCGAAGCAGAGATGGCGAGACCGGCGCCGATTGCGATGGCAACACCGATCATAATGGCCTCGACGATTTTAAAGATCCCGGAAACGAGGTCGCCGGCAATGATGTCGCGGATGGCGTTCGTCATGGCCATACCGGGAACGAGGTTCATGAACACGCCGATAATGATTTTATCCTGGTGGAACCCCACGCCGGCGGCGACGGCAGCCAAAGCGATCAATGCGCCGAGGGCGCTTCCGGCAATATAGGTAAAGAATGAATTTGTATGCAGTTTTTCCATTTTGCTGGTCAAAAGCTTGACGAGAATTGCAGCAGGAATGGAGCAAAGCGCATCGGCGAGATTACCGCCGAACAGGAGGGTGAATGCGAAAGCGACAAGTGCGCAGGCAAGCACCTTCCAGAGGAAAGCAAACGAGGGACGTCCGGAGATTCTATCCAATTCGGCGCAGACTTCGCCCAGTGGAGGAGGGGTTTGGCAGATACGCCGGCATAGGTCATTCAGTTCGGCGATGCGGTCGAAATTGACCCCATGGGAAACGACACGTTTGGTTTTGCTGAACGTTTTACCTTCTGCGGAGGAGATGCTGGAAAAGATACAGCTCGGGATCACAAAGACTTCCCCGTATGTGCCATAGGCTGTATAGACGCGGATCATAGATTCTTCAACGCGATAGATTTCGGCGCCGTTTTCCAGCAAGGATGCGCCGAGAGAGGTAACGGTATTGAGCAATTCTTCATAGTCCATGAAATAAACCCCCAAAAAGTTCAGGATATCCACGGCGGAGAAAAAAGGTTCTGCCAAAATATTATTATACTATGGATGATGCCTGAAAGAAAAGAGATATTTGGAGAGAGAAGATAAAAATTTGGGAAAGAGAGAACGATAGAGACGGAAAATTGGAATTTTGCAGAAGATATGCTATAATATAAAATGCTGAATAAAGTCAAAATTTTGAGTGATGGTACAACCTTGTTCCATGGTCGGAAAAGAATGTTTGATTTTAAGAGGCTGGTGTGAATGTGAGAGAATCAAGAAGAGACTCACGGAAACATTGCAGAGAAATTCTATGAAGGTTTTAGATTAGGGAGCGGTACACTATGTCGGTAGAAAGAGTGAAAGAATATTTAAAACAGTTTGGGCGGGAAAAGGATGTTATTGAATTTGATGTGTCGAGCGCGACAGTAGAACTGGCGGCACAAGCGTTGCATACACTGCCAGAGCGGATCGCAAAGACGATTTCTCTGAAGAGCCCGGAAGGATGTATTTTGATCGTAGCTGCGGGAGATGGGAAAATCGATAATGCAAAATTTAAGGCAGAATTTGGGATGAAAGCGAAGATGTTGTCTCCGGAGGAAGTAGAACCGTTGACGGGATATGCAATTGGAGGGGTATGTCCATTTGGAAATCCGGAAGCAGCAAAAGTTTATCTGGATATTTCGTTACAGAGGTTCCAAACAGTATTTCCGGCGGGGGGAAGTGGAAATTCGGCGATTGAACTGACTTGTGACGAACTTTTTACTTTATCGCGCGCGGAAAAATGGGTAGATGTATGCAAAGGTTGGAAGGAAGAATAATGCAAAATTGAAAAAAACCAGAGGATTCTCTTTTTTCCTGAGAAGGTGTGTGTTATAATGATTTTAACGCCGTAACTGGAAATCATTGCGACGCCAACAAAAAACGATTTGTCGTTTTTTGTATAAGGCAGTAAATCTGACGATTTGCAATGCGTCGAAATGTTTTTGGCGCATAAGAGAAATTTATTTAGACACGGACAAAAGGGAAGATGTCCAGATGCGTTGGATGATGCAATGCCAGGAAATTACCCGAAAGATTTTGACACCGTTAATAAAAACGGGATTCAAATTTTTAATTTTTAAGATAGGAGATGGATTGCATGTTAGAAGAACTAAAAAAGAAAGTATGCGAAGCAAATCTTCAGCTTCCTCAGCATGG
>CALWKP010000268.1 GCA_944381295.1 uncultured Clostridia bacterium
TCCCGAGCCGACTTTGCCCGCGCTCTGCTCGAAGGGATCATCGCGGAGATTAATGATTGCCTTTCCACAATGACGAAGCTGTTTCAAGATACCCAATTCCGTGAGGTCCGCTGTGCTGGTGGCCTGACCAAATCCGATTTGTTCAATCAGATTCAGGCAGATATGTATAATCACACTGTAATCCGTCCTCAAAACGAAGAAGCTACTGGACTTGGCGCTTGGATTTCAGCGGCAGTCACACTAAAACAATTCCCAAGTTATGCCACAGCTTTCCAAACAGCAGTAGATGAGTCAAAATCACGGAAATTCTTTCCGAATCCGAATAATCATCGCCTTTATGAAAAAGCGAATCGGGCTCGTGCGTTGATTTACGAATCGCTGGATATGAAAGAGGTCAGCGAAATTTTAAGTAGTGGGGAAGAAGAATAAAGCAGATATTCTGAAACAGTCGTCCATGCCTTGTGCCGGACGACTGTTTTCCGTTATCCTTTATCCAAATAGGCTATAAAAAACGGTTATTGCTGGTTGAGTTTGAAGAAAAAGATATCTTTACAACTGTTAGCATTTGATTTATTATAAAATGAGACATATCGTGGACAAATAGATGCGATGAAGGAGGAAAATTTTGAGAGAGTATCAATTAGTAACAGACGCTACTTGTGATCTGCCTGCTTCTGTTTTGGAACAAATGAATATTGGTGTAATTCCTATGGAATTTGAGATGGCAGGGAATGTGTATAATCATTATCCAGATGCCCGTGAGATGGATTTTCACGATTTTTATGAAGAAATCCGCTGTGGAAGAATGCCAAAGACTTCTCAAATCAACAGGGAAACTTATTTCCGTTTTTTTGAACCAATTCTTAAAGCAGGGAAAGATATCCTTTATCTTGTGTTTTCCTCAGGGCTCAGTGGGACATACCAGGCTTCCGTGCTGGCTGCAGAAGAATTGGAAGAAAAATACCCCGATCAACGAATCATTTGTGTAGATTCCAAATCTGCATCAATTGGGGAAGGTCTTTTAGTTTATGCCGCTGCGGTACAGAGGGATAAAGGATTATCGATTGATGAACTGGCAGATTGGCTTACTAGAAACCGCAATCATGTATGTCACTGGTTTACCGTAGATGATTTAAACCATCTTCGCAGGGGTGGAAGGATTTCTTCAGTAGCCGCCGTCGCGGGGACAGCGTTGGGAATCAAACCGATTTTGAAGGTTGACGATGAAGGACATCTGGTTTCAGCATATAAGGTACGAGGCCGCAAAAAAGCGATGGATACCTTAGTCGAGAAGGTTGAAAAGACAGCGATCAATCCCAAAGAGCAGGTAATTATTATTGGGCATGCAGATTGCTATGAAGATGCCAAAACATTAAAACATCTGTTAAAATCAAAAATCCGTGTCAAAGATACGATCATCAGCTATATTGGTCCCATTATTGGAACACATACCGGGCCTGGAATGTTAGCGCTTGTTTTCTTTGGAACTGAACGGTAAGGCAGGGACTCTTTTTATGAAGCAATCACGTAGTTTTCCAGCGATTTCTGTAACCAGGAAGGCTGAGAATAGTATTAAATCCGGACATCCATGGATTTATCATACAGAAATTGTGCGTATGGACCCGCAACCCTCCCATGGCAGTTTGGCAGATGTTTTCAGTCCTCAAGGAAAATATCTTGGAACCGGTTTTTATAATGGACACTCAAAAATTCAAGTTCGTCTGATTTCTACCAATGCAAATGACTTGTTCGACGAAGCTTTTTTTGAGCGCAGGCTTCGACATGCCTGGGAATATCGCAAAACTGTAATGGGTAATGATATCGATTGTTGCCGTCTGATCTTTGGAGAAGCGGATTATTTTCCAGGACTTACCGTTGACCGCTTTCATGATATCCTGGTAACGCAAACACTATCTTTGGGAATGGAAAAGATCAAACCGATGTTGTTTGAAGCTTTGTACCGGATTCTAAAAGAAGACCAACAGGTTATTACCGGGATTTATGAACGCAATGATGTAGGCATCCGGGAACTGGAGGGAATGACACAAAACAAAGGTTTTTTCCTCTGGGATGGCGCACCGGAACCACCGAAATCTACGGTAACTGAAATCGTTGAAAATGGCATTCGTTATGAAGTAGATTTCGAAAATGGTCAAAAAACCGGATTTTTTTTGGATCAAAAATATAATCGTCAGGCAGTTGCCAAACTTAGCCGTGGCCGGAGGGTACTGGACTGCTTTACTCATACAGGCTCATTTGCATTAAATGCTGCAAAGGGAGGAGCTGCGCATGTTCATGCTGTCGATGTTTCTGAGCCGGCAGTAGAAATGGCGCGGCATAATGCTGTCCTTAACAATTTAGAACAGGGCATGTCATTCCAGGCAGCAAATGTATTCGATCTGCTTCCAGAACTGAAAAAGCAATCCTCAAAACCTTTTGATTTTATCATTCTGGATCCTCCAGCTTTTACGAAGTCACGCCAGACTGTGGATAGCGCTATGCGTGGGTATAAAGAGATCAATTTAAGGGCAATGCAACTTTTGCCGCGTGGCGGCTATCTTGCGACCTGTTCCTGTTCCCATTTCATGACGGAATCTCTATTTTGCGACATGCTGCGCAGCGCTGCCTTTGATGCTGGTGTATCTCTGCGGCAAATCGAAGCACGTCAGCAGGCTCCGGATCATCCAATTTTATGGAATGTTCCAGAAACAAATTATTTAAAATTTTATCTTTTCCAAATCGCCTGAATCATAAGATTGTTGAAAGTTCCTATTATACAAAAAACCTGATCGTTGAGAACCTTTCGGGAACATTGAGTATTTTTTTCAATATTTTCTCATTTTTCATTCTAACAGCAGAAAGCGTGCCGCAGGATTCAAAATCCACACGGCACGCTTTTTCTTATCTTGTTATATTGCTTCTATCAATAAATCTCCCAATAGAATGCTGAGTAGGGGGGAAGTTCGCTGCCTCCTCCAAAATCATGCACTTCTCCGGTAATCAAATCACGCGCTCTTCCTGCATTTGCATTGAAATGTGCGTGGAAGGTTTCTTTGTCGGCATTGATTGCCACCAAAACACGCTGCCCTTCCTGCGAGCGTTCAAAAATAAATTGTTTATTCGTCAGCAGCAGGGAGGAAAACTCTCCATAACAAAGAGCTTTGCTTTCTTTATGTGCTTTGACACATGCAGCTATCCACTTTGTCAAATCATTTTCGATCGGTTCTTTATAACAAGCTCGCAGATCGTCATCTCCATTGCGTTTTTCACCTGTAGCTCCCCATTCGCTTCCATAGTAAATACAGGGGATTCCCGGCATCGCGACCATCAATGCATAAATTAAGGGAAGATGATTCTTATCACTTAAAATGCTGGCAATTCTGGTAACATCATGGTTATCTACAAAATTCAATAGATGCGCCCCACGATACAAAGTCCAATTTTCCGGTCCAAATTGCCGCAACAGGGAATGGGCAATCTCAAACATATTCATCGAATTAAAGCTGGAATACAACCCTTTATAACATTCATAATTCGTTGCACTATGTGTCATTTCCGGATTCATAATCTGTTTGTAATCACCACCTAAAATTTCTCCCACTAGGAAAAATTCCGGTTTTAGTTGATCGCAAAAGCTACGCAGCTTTTTTAAAAATTCCCGATCCAGGCAATATGCTACATCCAAACGTAACCCATCGATCTGGAATTCTTTCTCCCATCCACGAATACAATCAAATAAATACTGAATAACTGCATCGTTGTGCAAATTCAGCTTCACAAGTTCGAAATGACCTTCCCAACCTTCATACCACAACCCATCGTTATAGTTGTTATTCCCGCCAAAATTGATGTAAAACCAATCCTTATACGG
>CALWKP010000269.1 GCA_944381295.1 uncultured Clostridia bacterium
CGATAGGGTAAAAGATGACTGTCCTGGATGCCTCCGCTGACGTAGAGAAAATCGCTTCCATGGTTGATTTTGTCTTTTGCGCTGTAGATATGAAAAAAGAAGAAATCCGCGCGCTGGAAGAAACCTATGCAAAAGCAGAAAGCCCTGTGATGTCCAATAACAGCGCCCACCGCGGCACTCCTGATGTTCCGATGATTATTCCGGAGATCAATTCCGACCACGCTGAGGTTATCGCTGCCCAGAAAAAACGCCTTGGCACAAAACGCGGGTTCATCTCTGTAAAATCAAACTGTTCTTTACAAAGTTATGTTCCTGCTGTCCATCCATTGATGGATCTCGGTGTAACCAAGATCCTCGCCTGCACCTATCAGGCGATCTCTGGGGCAGGAAAAACATTTGAGACCTTCCCCGATATTCTGGACAATGTGATCCCCTATATCGGCGGCGAAGAGGAAAAATCCGAACAGGAACCTCTCAAAATCTGGGGCCATGTGGAAAACGGACAGATTGTCAACGCCGCATCGCCCAGTATCACCGCACAATGCCTGCGCGTTCCCGTTTCCGACGGTCATACCGCTGCGGTATTTGTTTCCTTTGAGAAAAAAATTGAAATGGAAGAGATTATCCGTCGTTGGGAATCTTTCCGCGGAGCTCCTCAGGAACTTAATCTGCCAAGCGCTCCGAAACAGTTCCTGCATTACTTCCGTGAGGATAACCGTCCTCAGGCAAAACTGGACCGCAATCTCGAAAATGGTATGGCGGTCTCTATTGGCCGTCTCCGTCCAGATACCCAATATGATATCAAATTTGTCTGCCTTTCCCACAACACTCTGCGTGGCGCTGCCGGCGGCGCAGTGCTGATGGCAGAACTTCTCTGTGCAAAAGGATATATCACTCCCAAAAACTGATCGTTAAGGAGGTTGCAGCATGAAAAAAATGATTTTTGAAGGCTCCGGCGTTGCGGTCGTTACCCCCATGTTCGAGAATGGAAGCGTCAATTTTGATCTTCTCGGTAAATTGATCGAATTCCAGATCAGCAACGGCACCGATGCGATCATTTCCTGCGGTACTACCGGAGACTCCTCTACCCTCAATCACGAGGAACATTGCCGTGTTCTGGCATATACAATCCAAAAGGTCGCCCATCGTGTCCCGGTCATCGCTGGTGCTGGCAGCAATGATACTGCTTACGCCGTTGAGCTATCCAAAGAAGCGAAATCTTATGGCGCAGATGCTCTTCTGAGCGTGACCCCTTATTACAACAAGACATCCCAGGCAGGTCTTGTCAAACATTTTACTACGATTGCTGATAAAGTCGATCTGCCCTTGATTTTATATAACGTCCCGTCACGTACCGGCTGCAACATTAAGCCGGAAACGTATCTGGAACTTTCCAAACACCCCAATATTGTCGCAACAAAAGAAGCAAACGGCGATATTTCTTCTGTTGCTAAAACCAAATCTCTTTGCGGCGATGAACTGGCTATTTACTCTGGTAATGACGATCAGACGCTGCCGTTCCTTTCCCTTGGCGGAAGCGGCATCATCTCCGTCTTTGCCAACATCTGCCCAAAAGAAATGCATGATATTTGTGCCAAATTTTTCGCAGGCGACCTCGCTGGATGCCGCGAACTTTTCCTGAACTATCTGGAACTGATGAACTCCCTTTTTTCCGACGTCAACCCCATTCCGGTAAAAGAGGCTCTGTGCATGATGGGCTATGATGTTGGTCCCTGCCGCCTGCCGCTGATCGGAATGTCGGAATCCGGCAAGAAAACTCTCCAGGAAGTCCTAAGAAAATACAAGCTGATCGCCTGATTGGTTGACGTTATCAAAACACAGGAGAATCAAAAATGACTAGAATCATTGTAAGCGGCTGCAACGGAACAATGGGTCGTGAAATCACCGCACGTGTTCGAGTGCGTGACGACTGTTCCATTGCAGCAGGAATTGATCTTCATACTGATGCAAACGGCCTTTTCCCCATCTACACTTCTCCGGACCAGATCCAGGAGAATGCTGATGTCCTGATCGATTTTTCGCATCCCTCTCTTCTCACGTCTTTACTGTCTTTTGCCATGGATAAAAAGATGCCGGTTGTGCTCTGTACGACTGGTTACACCGAAGAACAGGTTGCTGAATTGAAACAGGCTTCCCAGAAAATCCCGGTATTTTATTCCCGCAACATGTCGATCGGCATCAATCTGTTGATTGAACTTGCCAAAAAAGCTGCTCTCGTTCTGGGCGATCAGTTCGATATCGAGATCGTGGAAATGCATCACAACCAAAAAATAGACGCGCCAAGCGGGACTGCCCTGATGATCGCCGATGAGATCGCCAACGTAAAGGATCATGCCATGCGCTATCAGTATGACCGCCACTCTCAGCGAAAAAAACGCTCTAAAGATGAAATTGGTATTCACTCTGTCCGCGGCGGTACCATCGTTGGTGAACATGAAGTGATTTTTGCCGGTTCTCAGGAGGTCATTACGCTTTCCCATTCTGCACAATCCAAAGAGGTATTTGCCAACGGCGCCATCAATGCCGCCGTTTATCTCAAAAATCAACCGGCCGGGTTATATGATATGTCCGACCTTTTGAAATAGGAGGAAGTCCCATGAAAGAAGGCGCTGTTGTCACTGCTACCAACGAGATCACTCTGGTGACTTTACAGAATTGTCCGTCCGATATCGCTTACCTTTCCAAAATCTTTGAACAGATTGCCAAGTTGGGGATCAATATCGATATGATTTCTCTGGCGCCTGCGCATGGCGCTTTGACAGCATTATCCTTTACGATCTCTGACAACGATCTGGGAGCTATTCTGGAATTTACTGCTACGCTGCGGGAAAGTTCCAACATTCGTGCCATTGTCAGCAGCGGGAACAGCAAAATCGCTGTTTATGACGAACGCATGCGCAATACCCCAGGTATTGCCGCGAAAGTCCTGCTTGCCGCATCCGCTGTCAATACGGATCTTCGGTTAATTTCCACCTCAGACGTTGAAATCTCCATTCTTGTAACACCTGCCGATTATCCGAATACCTTAGCTTCCATTGAATCTGCTATGGCAGAATAATCTGGAACAACACACATTTTCCTATACAAAGCTCCCCACAGAGGACTTGGAAGAAACCAAATTCCTCTGTGGGGAGCTTTTTTACATTTTATCGATTACCTTATTCGTCGTAAAACAATGCGTCAATCTCTTCCATTGCAGAACGAACCGCTTGAGGAAGTTTGCGTCTCTTTGCAGCATCCGTCAGAGCAGGGACATACCATTTGGATTTTTCTTCGTTATCCCCCTGTACCCGTGTCAGCAAAGCAACCATTGCTTCTTCCTTTTTCTGATTTTTCTTGACGACTGGTTGCTCAATCACGATCTTTATCGGTGTACCATCCAAAACAGTTTTCACCGCCAGATGTCCTTTCCCGCAGGATGTTGCCGGCGCTCCGTTGACTGACAGCTCTCCTCCCACAAGATCCCGGAAATGCACACAGACCTCCCGGCCTTGGGGAAGCATTTCGGCATTTCCTTGTGGTTTCCCGATGGTAAAAGTCACTTTTTCGTTTTCTTCCCGGATTTTCATCGGTGTAAGGACATAGCTGCCATCCTCAAATGCTGTGGTTTCTCCGTCGTCCTCATAAAGCTCATAGTGTCCGTTTCCTCGCCAGACATGCAGTTCCATTGGCTGGCTAAAAGACAAGTCATTGCTGTGCGCCTGTGCATACATCGGCAGGATCGTCCCTTCTCTCGCCAATACCGGTATCGCATCCAGGTCACGATGCATGGTTACCGTACCGCCGCCCTGATAGATGCGGTCTGAAAAGATATCCGTCCAGCGGCCCTCCGGCAGCCATACCTTCGCCGCGGCAAGATGTGTTTTCTTGTCCCTGGCCGTAAGCACCGGCCTGACAAGCAATTGCCCGCCAAACAAATACTGGTTTTTGGCTTCATAGGCTTCCTTGCAGTCATATTCGTAGTACATCGGCTCGCACAGTGCCCGGCCATCTTTATGCGTGTGATAATTCGCTGTATACAAGAACGGGATCAACTTATGCCGCAGCCGCAGGAATTTCTCTGCCATCTGTTCTGTTGCCGCGCTCCGCTTCCATGGTTCCTTGCCCATCAACTCATTGCTCGTAGAATGGAGCCGGTTGATTGGGCTAAACACGCCATATTGCAGCCACCGCAAATACAATTCGTCATCCTGGACTCCCATAAAATGACCGCCAATATCATGGCTCCACCATGTGTATCCCGCATTGGATGCTGTGGAAGTAAAGTATGGCTGGAATTTCAGACTTGCCCAGGAACAGACGGTATCTCCCGAAAATCCTAATGGATATCGATGGCTCCCCATGCCTGCATAACGCGAAAGAATCATTGGGCGCTTCTTCCCGCGTGCCTGGTCCAAGGTATGATAATGGTTTAGCGCCCACAACGGGTCTAAGCCTGGAATGGCTGTACAGGTCCCCTGCTGCCAATCCAGCCACCAGAAATCAACGCCGTCTTCTTCATACGGATGATGCAGATAATCAAAATACGCCTCTAAAAAAGCACGGTCTGTCACATCAAAGGCAATCTGTTCCTTCAATGCAGGGTCTTTTCCTAAATACCGGCACATCGCTTCATACTGATCCTCAAAAAAACGTACTCCCTGTGACGGATGTACATTCAACGTCACATGGAACCCTTTTTCATGCAGCCAGTTCAGCATCGCTTTATAATCCGGAAAGAGCTCTGTATTCCAGGAATATCCCGTCCATCCAGGCGCAGTCTTCGCAAAATGAGCATCTAACTTGTTCCCCGGCGTCGGAATTGGCCGGGCTTCTTCCCCAAAGCGCTCGATCACATCTGTCCAATGCCAATCCATATCAATGGTCGCTACGGTAATGGGCAGTTCCCGATCAATAAATTCCTGCAATAAATCTTGATATTCCTGTTGTGTATATGCCTTGTAGCGGCTCCACCAGTTTCCTAACGCATATTTAGGAATCAGCGGTACCGGCCCGGTCAAACGAAAAAAATCTTGCAGACATCCGCGGTAATCATTGCCATAAGCAAAATAATACAGATCGCTGCAATGTTTCCGCGGGAACACCCCATTTCCTTTTAAAAGAAGTGATTTGCTGTCATCCAATACTGCTACTCCGCTGCGGGACAATATTCCTTCTTCCAATGGCGTCGCCCCATCCACACCGTCCAATGTCCGGGCTGTTCCCATCAGATTGCTCTTATGAAACTCCCGGACGATTCTGCCATCTTTCAGCCGGATACTGCGTATCCCACGATCATAATCAAAAAGAAATACTGTGGATTCCGTTTGTACACGAAATGTTTTTTTCTTCCGCCACACCTCGTACTCCGTTGCAGAGAAATTCCGATACCACACGGTCTGCGTAGCCTCATCTGTTGTCACGCCTGTCTCTACCCGCAGCAGTCTCGGCGTCAACACGGTGATACGGAACTTTCCTTCCTGGAATATCGCGCTTGCCGGAGCCTGCGGCATTGCAGGAATCCCAAACCGTCCAGAATTTTCTTCTTTTTCAACGGAAAACTCCCTTTTTTCCGCATAGGTTTCCATTGGATTTCCTCCTTATCTCTGTTACTTGGGCTATAACACAGTCAATCGTTCAATAAGCCGTTTCCTTTGTGATATTTCAGTAAATACCTAATGCCGGTATGCTTTGCTGGTGTATCCCATTTCTGCCTTATTTAGTGTGAGCCCTTCTCTGGGGTTTCTGCTCTTGCCGACGGAGCTTCCGGAGTCACATAAACGGTATGATAGTTTACATAAATCACCATACCGGGCTTCGCCCCCTGTGGTTTGCTTACATTCCGCACTTGGGTGTAGTCTACCGGCACTTGGGACGAATCTTTTGCTTTACTATGCCAAGCCGCCAGCTTTGCAGCTTCTACGATCGCGGTATCGCTGACTTCTTTCCCACCTGACGCAACGATCGTATGAGAACCAGGAATATTCTTGGTGTGCAGCCAGATATCATAATTTCCGGCTTCTTTCATGGTCAAGCGGTCATTTTGGCGGTTATTTCTTCCCACAAGGATCCGGAACCCGTCTGATGACCAGAACTCCAGGGGCGCATTCGGCTGGCCCGGACGCTGTTTGCCTTTCGGCATTTTGAGATATCCCTGCTCCCGAAGTTCCTCACGGATTTCACTCAAATCCTTTTCTGTTTCCGCCCGGCTCAGTTCATCCAGTACTGTATCCAGATATTCCAATTCCCGGCTCGCCTGTTCGATTTGCTGTGTCAGCTTTTCCTCTGCGGTCCTTGCTTTCCGGTACTCCTTATAATATTTCTGCGCGTTCTGCGACGGCGTCAATGCAGGGTCCAGACGAATTTTCACCATTGGCTGTCCTTCTTCATAAAAATTGCATAATTCTGCCTGCATATCGCCTTTCTCAATTTGATACAGATTCGCATTGATCAGGTCTCCATATACCCGTAAAGTGTCCCGCTCACCGCATTGTTCCAATTCCGCCTTTTGAATGTTGATTTTCCGGCTCAAACGTTCCGATGTCGTCGCCAACAAACGTAAAAGGTCCTGTTCGCGTGCGCGCATACGCTCTATCCGGTCCCGCTCTTCATAGAAAGCATCCAACAGCGTGGAACAATCCGCATATTCCTTTACCACCGCAGATAGCCCGTACTGCTCAATACGAAGAAAAGAGAAATCCATCGGTTTTCCCGACAACGCTGCCACCATATAGGATGGTCCTTCTGCTGTCTCTATTTGTCCCTTCAGACGTCTCAGAAAAAAGGTCAACCGTTCCCACTGTTCCTCCGTCATATCTTTTAAGGTCAGTTCTTTCCCATGTCCCGCCAAATGCTGCAATTCCCGGCACACGATCGGCGACACGCCCTGTAAAGTTGTCAACAGGGCTTTGGATAGTTCCATATCCTTCTGAATGGTGCGCAGCGCCTCTGTTACTGCTTCCGGCTGCTCTTCCAACAAGCACATCTTATTTTGTGGCGGCGGCACCTGATAGGGC
>CALWKP010000270.1 GCA_944381295.1 uncultured Clostridia bacterium
CCTGGCATCATGTTTTTAATTAGTATTCGCTAACTAACCCCCATGGTAGCATACATCCGGCAACGCTTCTATGCACATATCGGTATTTTAGGCCCGTATAGCAGGGAGTTTTGCTTTTGGGCCGGAATAGCCATTGACCGGGAATTTCCGGGCCGGTATAATAAGATCAACCATTTTGCATAGAGAAAGGAGGCGGAGCAGTTGCGTGACCGGATAGACCGCATTTTGGAGAACAGTGATTCCGTTTCCGGTGTAGCCCTGAAAAAAGGCCCAGATAGCAGCGAGCTGCTCCTGCATCAGGCAAATGGAAAAGGGCGCATGACATTTCATACGCTCTTCCCAGGCCTGACATTCGCTTTTGTGTTTGTAAATGCTCCCGTGTGGCCAGAGTCCGAGGCAAACGCAGAACTCAAGCCTTTACTGGTCAACTACTGCATTTCCGGCAGAAGCGAGCTGCTTTTGGACGATGGCTCGTATATCTATCTAAAGGAAAACGATTTTTGCGTCAGCGGGCAGACCGCACAAAAAGAGTATATTTTCCCCACAGGACAGTATCAGGGAATCAAAATATATTTTGACCTCCCACTTCTTTTAACGTCCTGCGGCGGGCTGATGAAAACCTTTTCGATGGATCTCGCCCATCTGGAGAGGAACTATTGCGGGAACCGCAAAACATATATTAACAAAGCAGACAATGAACTGAAGGCGATCTTTCAAAAGCTCTGGCAGTTTTCCGAAAAGCCGTCTGTCTTCCATTTACAAATCTATACCCTTGAGCTTCTCCATCAGCTTCTCAACATGGAAATCCGGCCTCCCAAGGCCTGTGGTTTCTATACGGAGACCCAGGTGGAGATTGCCAAAAAGGCGGCGCAGATCCTATCCGGCGATCTCCGCCGGCACATTCCCATCCGGAAGGTTGCGGAACGCTTTTCCGTCAGTGAAACCAGCCTAAAAAACTACTTCCGAGGCGTATACGGGCAAAATATCTCCACCTGGCTGCGGAAAATCCGCATGGAGGAAGCGGCCAGGCTTCTTTCGGCAACCAAGCGTCCGATTGCGGAGATCTCCGGACAGGTCGGCTACTCCAATCAGGGGAAATTTGCCGCCGTGTTCAAAAAACAATTCGGGCTTTCTCCCTTGGAGTATCGAAGAGTCAAACATCTGAAATCTACCTTCCCGTAAGTATACGTCCTGTTGATCAATCCATTCCTTTTCGCCAGCCAATCCTCCACCCCTCGGCCCGCTCCCGGATTGCAAGGAAACGGCGGTAGAGCCCCTCCTGCCGGGCAAGCTCCGGATGGGTTCCTTTCTGAACGATCCACCCCTGGTCCACCACCAAAATCTGGTCCGCCTGCTCAATGGTGGCCAGCCGGTGGGCGATGACGAGCACCGTTTTTCCAAGGGCCAGCCTGCTGATAGCCTGCTGGATCAGATGCTCATTTTCCGGGTCAATGCTTGCCATTGCCTCATCCTGGATCACAATGGGAGCGTCCTTCAAAATGGCCCGGGCAATGGAAATCCGCTGCCGCTCCCCGCCGGACAGGGTGGCGCCGTTTTCGCCCAGCATGGTTTGGTAGCCTTCCGGCATCCGGTCGTCCAAAGCGGATATTCCCCTCAATGGTGTCGTTGAACAAGGTGACATCCTGAAACACAAAGGAGAAATTCTTCATCAGGGTTTCCGGCTCGATGTCTTTCACGTCAACACCGCCCACCCGTACCGCGCCGCTGTCTGCGTCCCAGAACCGTGCGGCCAGCCGGGAGATTGTGCTTTTCCCGCTGCCGGATGAGCCTACGAGGGCGGTCACTTCTCCCGTATGAGATAGATACTTCAAATTCCGGGTACATTTTAACCTTTTCGGATAAAGGGGATTTTCTTGCCCTTGCGATTGAACTTATACTTAATGACGTAATATCTGTCCTGCTTGACATAGATGGGGATTTTGCTGAAAAGATTGCAGCGGCAAAACTGGACGACGGAACAATGACTTCTTCTGATGCGCTTGTAATTTCTTCGATTGCCCGTCTGTTCCCAATTATGAAGGAACCCGTATATCGGGCCTTTATGGAAAAACATATCAAGAAAGAAATTGTTTTTTATATCTTATGTGGTTCGTGTGGAAGCCAGTTTCTCCAGAGTATTATCAATATCAGCAGGCGGGGGAGATTTACGAAATAAACAGTTGGATAAAAGAAAATTTCCGTCACTCATTTACCGTGGAAGAACTGGCTGAAAAGAGAAATATGAGTGTGTCGCTGTTCCATCAAAAATTCAAGAGTGCCGTTGGAATGGGGCCTCTACAATGCCAAAAACGGTTGCGTTTGACGGAGTCCAGAAGATTGATGTTGGACGAAAATCAGAATGTGACCGAAGCGTCTATGGAAGCGGGTTATGAAAGCGTGTCCCAGTTTACAAGGGATTATCGTAAAATGTTTGGTATGAATCCCAAAGAGGACATCCTAAGACTTCGTAACCAGTTGGAGAAATAGGCGATTTTTTTGTAGGAACAGGCGAGCGATTACGCCTCCATTCTTGTTACAATGAGAATGCACGATAGATGTGCGGTTTCAAAATTAAGTATCAGGACATGGAGGTTTGGAGCATGATTTTAACAGACGAATTGTGTGACAGATTATGTGCTGCTGCACATGA
>CALWKP010000271.1 GCA_944381295.1 uncultured Clostridia bacterium
GATTATCCCAAAGGGGAAAACTACGCTGACCGTGTCAAAAAAGCTCATGGATTCCCCCAATGATACATGTAAAATGTCTGTGATCTATTTTTCCTCGAGAATCGTTGCGCACTGCACTTCCGGATTATCCACCAGTTCCAATTCGATATGCAGATGATCAAATAGAACCCCTGCGTTTGATAAATTTTCCAGGCAGAAATGAAGGATATCTTGCGAACATTCAGCAGAAATATCTCCGTGGTATTTTTGGACGGAATCCGTCCGTGCAGCGGAAATTCCGATTTCGCTTAATACTTCCCAGAAATTGCTTTCAGATTGCATGGCTTCCATCACGCAAGCCAGCTGAAAATACCCATACATTGCTACCGTTTGCATAGCTTCACGATTCCATATCGATTGAAAAAATGTGACAAAATCGCTGTCAAGCGGTACTGGAGACGGAATATTTTCAAGGACGCTTGTGATCTTCTTTTCTAATTTCACCAAATTTCCGTCATGATCTGAAATTCTCCAATAGGCGACTGCAAACCTGTTTGCATAAAGTTCTTCTTGAACAGGAGTCATAGGAATTTTTCGGTAAGATACCAGGCAATGCCCTAATTCGTGGATGATATTAAACCAGTGGAAATAGAGGTCGAAGTAAAACTGGATATTTTCCTTTCCAAATAGTTGAGAAAAATTCTGCTGTTGATTCTGTGTGCCGGTTTCATATTTTCCAGAAATAATTTTATACCGCATATCTGGTCTTCCCCTTTATCCTGAAAATTCGATCGGGATGTTTGGACGCCGCCCGCGATACAAAACTTTCATCTTGTCTTTAAAAAGAACAGGATGAAAGTTTTTGTGGGTTTAAAACCATGTTTATTTTTGTGGGAATTGCAAAACGTCAGTCTACCGACGCTTTTTTCGATTATTGGAAAGATCGCTGCAAGAATTCGGACAATTTTTCGCGCAGGAAGCGCAGTTGCCGCAGCATCCGGTCCCTTGGCGGCGAAGAAACCGCACCGCGAGAATCACCAGGAAAAGGATGACAGCAAGTAAAAGATAGTCCTGGATCTGCATGGAAACGCCTCCTTAGAAAAAGAGGAGGCCGACCCGATAGACCAGGAACGAAACGATCCAGGCGATACCGGTCTGCGCAATAACAACATACAAGGCGCTGGTAACGCTGCCCATTTCACGCTTGACCGCGCTGATCGCCGCAACACAGGGGGTGTACAGCAGAGTGAATACCAGGAAAGAACAGGCGGTCAAGGGAGTGAACATCGCGCTGAGCGCAGAGGGGAGCTGTGTGGCGCTGGTGCCAGTGAGCACAGCCAGGGTGCTCACAACAGCTTCTTTTGCGCTGAATCCGGTCATTAACGCGGTCGATACGCGCCAATCGGCAAAACCTAACGGATAGAAGATCGGAGAAATATAATAGCCAATCATCGCAAGGATACTCTGAGAACTATCCTGTACTACATTGAGACGGGTATCGAAGCTTTGCAGGAACCAGATGATCAGGGTCGCAATAAAAATCACGGTGAACGCACGAGTCAGGAAGTCCTTGGCTTTATCCCACATCAATAAGACGACACTTTTTGCACTTGGGAATCGGTAATTCGGAAGCTCCATTACAAAAGGCACCGGCTTCCCTTTAAAGGCCGTGCGCTTGAGCAGGAGGCCGCACAGGATGCCGACGGCGATACCAAAAAGATATAAAAGGATCATCACAACCGCGGTGTTTTCAGGGAAAAAGGTCATCGCAAACACCGAGTAGATCGGAAGCTTGGCGCTGCAGCTCATGAACGGTGTCAGCAGAATGGTCATCTTCCGGTCACGTTCGCTGGAGAGCGTGCGGGTGGCCATGATGGCAGGAACAGAACAGCCAAACCCGATCAGCATTGGGACAAAGCTGCGCCCGGAAAGGCCGATTTTCCGCAGAAGTTTGTCCATGACAAAGGCGACGCGCGCCATATAGCCGCTGTCCTCCAAAATAGACAGGAAAAAGAATAAGACGACAATAGTCGGCAAAAAGGACAGCACACTTCCGACGCCGGCAAAAATCCCGTCGATCACCATGGAGTGAACAACAGCATTGATCCCATAGGCGAGCAGGGCACTGCTGACGGCTTCGGTGACAAAATCGATTCCCATTGTCAGCAGGGAGTTGAGCGCATTTCCAATCACGCCGAACGTCAGCCAGAATACCAGCATCATAATCAGCAGGAAAATTGGAATCGCAAAAAATTTGTGTGTCAGAACGCTGTCAATTTTGACGCTGCGCAGATAGCCTTTGGATTCCCCGTTTTTGACAACAGCATCCGCACAGAGCCGTTCAATGAAGGTGTACCGCATGTCCGCGAGGGCAGCTTCCCGATCGGTCCCCAAATCGTGTTCCATTTCAGAGACGCTGTGTTCTACCATGTCTTTTTCGTTGTCAGAGAGTTTCAGGGCTTTCATCATCGGTTCGTCGCCCTCAACAAGTTTGGTGGCGGCAAACCTTGCCGGGACACCGATCCGTTCCGCATGGTCCTCTACCAAATGGGCGATCGCGTGGATGGCACGATGGACGGCTCCCGAACAAAAGTCTTGTCTTCTGGGAGGCTGTTTTGCCTCAGCGGTAGAGATCACCATACGAATGAGTTCTTCTACGCCTTCGTTTTTACTGGCGGAAATCGGGATCACAGGGACACCGATTTCCTTTTGCAGTTTTGCGATATCGATGGTACCGCCGTTCGCCCGGACTTCATCCATCATATTCAAGGCGATTACCATAGGCAATCCTAATTCAATGAGCTGCAAACTCAGATACAGGTTGCGTTCAATATTGGTCGCGTCAATGATATTGATAATCCCATCGGGATTTTCGTTCAGAAGAAAATCCCTGGTGACGATTTCCTCATTGGTATAAGGGGAAAGCGAATAAATCCCGGGCAAATCGACGACCTGCACCTCTTTGTGGCCGCGGACAATACCAGTTTTCTGTTCGACTGTGACGCCGGGGAAATTGCCTACGTGCTGGTTGGAGCCGGTTAACTGGTTGAACAGCGTCGTTTTCCCGCAATTTTGATTCCCTGCTAAAGCGAGTATCATACCGTTACACCTCTTCAACCTCAATTTCTTTCGCATCCTGAATGCGCAGGGTCAATTCATACCCCCGCAGATTCACCTCAATGGGGTCTCCCATAGGAGCAACTTTACGGATCATTACCTGAGTACGCGGAGTAAGTCCCATATCCAGCAACCTTCGCCGGAGCGCACCTTGACCATTGACTGCAATAATTTTTGATTTTTGTCCTATTTTGAGTTGATTTAATGTCATAAAAACAGGGTCCTTCCCATCCAGATTTCTTTCGGCGGATGTTCTGTAAACAGTGTAGCTTTTCGGGGTGTTATTTGTCAATAGACAGGAACAATTTGATCGAAGATAGAGAGGGAAGTCAGATTCCCATAAGGCCGTCTACGGGCAGGGACAAAAGGATCCCTTTTGCTTCAGTTTTTATGCCGGCTGCTGCGTTGACAGCTTGCAGAATCCCCTGCTTGTTTTCACGGCTTGTCAGGATTGCAACCACTTCCTTTTCGGGCTGGATCGTAATACCAAGAAAATGTTCCATTTCTCCGGTGCCTACGCCCCGGGCATGAAGGACCGTACCGCCGGTAGCGCCTTCCTTTTTTGCAGCATCCATGACCAGATCGGTATAGCCCTGATTTACTACGGCGACAATCAAATGATGTTGTACGCAATTTTCCACTTTTGTCACTTCACTTTCTAATGCACAATTTTGTTTCTGAGAGAGCATATGACAGATAAATCCGCTGACTCCGGAAAGCGGTATTGTAAAAATAATACCGCTTCCAGGCTTTTTCATATGCATTTTTTCAGCGATAAAAGGCATTAACCGATCCGCTTTCACCTCAGGGACAACACAGATAAAGATATCTTTTTCTGTTTCGCCCAGACCAAAGTAATCCAGAATTTCGGAACTGGCAGTGCCAAGTCCTAAAAAGATAACTTGTACAGGAAGATGTTCTTCCTGAAGAATGGCGGAAATTTTTTGTCCGTTTCCGCGGTCCACAATTGCCACCATCAGTTTGACGATGGGGTTGCGACTATCCATTGGTATTTTCCTCCTCATACACAACGATCTGGTCATCCAACCGATTGATCTCAGGAGCTTCCTGAACAGCAGCGGCGGAAGATTTTTTCTTGTAGAACAAGCCTAAAAGCTGGATGGTAATCAGTGGAGTCATAGCGACCATGGCGACGACGCCAAACGCATCGGTTAAAATATTCCCACCAAGAGATTCACAGGCACCCATAGCGAAAGGCAGTAAAAAGGTAGCGGTCATAGGACCACTGGCGACACCGCCGGAGTCAAAAGCGATACCGGTAAAGATCGGCGGAGTGCTAAAGGTAAGGGCGATAGCGACCAGATATCCGGGGACAATGATCCAGAAGATCGAAATCCCGGTGAGAACTCTGAGCATCGAGAAACCAAGAGAAGCCGCAACGCCAATGGATAGACTGCGCTGCATGGCTTTCTGGGAGATTGCACCGTCAGAGACTTCTTCCACTTGTTTGTTAAGTACATGCACAGCAGGCTCCGCAACAACGATGTAATATCCGATCAGCATTCCAAGAGGAATCAAAGCCCAGGAATAACCGTTTTCGACAAGTTGAGTGCCGATGAAATAGCCGGCAGGCATAAAGCCAATATTAGCGCCGGTGAGGAAGAGGACCAGGCCTAAAAGCGTATAGACAAAACCAATACCAATTTTGATGATCTGCCGTTTAAGAAAGCGGCGGGTCAAGAGCTGGAATACGACAAAGAACAGGACAATAGGCACCAAAGCAAGCGAAACTTCCTGGAAGTAATCCGGAAAACCCTCGGCGAATTGGATCGCAACGTCCTGAGTGGTAAAAACGGTAGGGATCGATACCGGTTCATAATTGGCAGAAGAAGGATTATAACAGATTCCCAGAATTAATACGGCAAGGATAGGACCCACGCTGCACAGGGCAACCAGACCGAAACTGTCTTCCTGGGAACTTTTATCGATACGCAGGGCAGCGAGACCGAGACCCATGGACATAATAAATGGTACGGTGATAGGGCCGGTAGTGACGCCACCGGAATCAAAGGCAATCGAAACAAAATCGTTGGGGGAAAAAATAGAGAGAAGGAAAACCGCGGCATAGCAGATCAACAGCATGTAAGAAAGCCGGATGCGGAACAAAGTGCGCAGCACGGCAAAGACAAGGAACAATCCGACGCCAGCCGCGACGGTCAGAATCAGTACGATATTGGGAATGGAGGGAATCTGATTTGCGAGTACGGTCAAATCCGGTTCAGCAATGGTGATGATTATCCCCATAACCAGGGAAACGAGGATGGCAAGCCAAAGCTTTTTGGATTTGGTCAGCTGGACGCCAATCCCTTCGCCCATAGGCATCATGGATATATCGGCGCCGAGAGAAAATAAGCCCATGCCGACAATCAGCATACAGGCTCCGGTCAAAAAGAGCATGATCGTTCCGATCGGCATCGGAGCCAGCGTAACGCTCAGTATGAGAACGATCGCTGTGATGGGAAGCACCGAACTCAAGGCTTCCCGGGTTTTTTCTTTTAAGTTTTTGTTCATCCATGCACCTCTCAATCTGTATTTTGGAAAGAATGTTTTCGGTAATATGTAAAGCGGATTGGCGTTCCGGACAGATAGATTGCCGGGAAGCGTTGACCGCAGGAAAGCTTTGTTGTTTGGAGAGTAGGAAAGCCCCCAGAAAATTATAACACAATCCAGGGGACTACAGTGTAGTTCCCTCTGAATTTTTGCATAGTAGAAGCAGGAAAATATTGTATGCTGGTCAGTGGGTGTAATCCAGAAGCTGAATTTCCTCGCCAAGGTCATTTCGGACAACCTCTTTCATTTCCTGAGCAAACGGACAGGGATATCCGATAGGGGTCCCCTTTTGGATGCAGGAGGCAAAAGCAATCGTATCGGCGCCTCTGCGGACCAGCTCACGAGCGCGCAGGACAGCCTTTTTTCCGGGACATCCCCCGCAATTGGCAAATCCGACGATCTCGATTTCTTCCGGAATCCCGGAGAATGCTCCTGATTTTTCGCGGATCACCCGGAAATCTGCGGTTCCCGGACAAAAATCCTCTGTTTGCATGCAGCGTATGATCCCAACTTTCATGGCTGATTTCCTCCTTATTGATGAATATGCAATCTTATTCTCGATGAGAATGGCGTAGCCCGATGTCGTTGTGCAGGGCTCCGGCAATAGAGACCGCGTCATGCCCGAATTTCCGGCGGATCTCATCCAAAGTGGATTCCAAATGTTCCTGTTTTTCCAATTGTTCTCCACCGGAAAACAAGCTTAACTGTTCTGTTGCTTCGCTGGCGGGAATCAGATGGGTGGCGGTGACGGAGAGCATCCGCACAGGAGCATTGAGATTCCAGGATGCCTGAATAATGTCCATCGCAGTGGAAGCAATCACTTTGGATAGCCATGTAGGAGAAACCAAGGTCTGTTGTCTGGAAATCACTTTGAGACTGGGATTTTTGATAGTGACCTGTACGGTATAGCATTTTAGGCCGTGTTTTCTGAGACGGGCAGCAACGGAATCAGCAAGTGTAAAGACCCCTAATTTCAAATCGTCAATGCCGACGAGATTTCTACGGAAGGTCAGGTGATTGCCGATGGATTTTGCTTCCGGACGCTCAAAGTATGGACGTACCGGGCTGTTATCGAGACCGTTCGCATAATCAAAAAGGATCTCACCGTTTTTACCGAAGTGCTTTGCCAGAAGATTGCGGTCGAATGCAGCCAGCTCGCCAATGGTGTGGATTCCCATATGGGCCAGGGAATCAACAGCGGATTTCCCGACAAAAAGAAGGTCGGAGACAGGGAGCGGAAAAACGATATCACGAAAATTTTCCGGAGAGATCACCGTGGTAGCATCCGGTTTTTTGTAATCGCTGCCCAATTTGGCGAAAATCTTGTTGAAAGAAACTCCCACAGAAATCGTCAGGCCGAGCTCGCTGCGGATGCGCTGGCGAAGGGTATCGGCAATCTGTTTTCCGGTACCAAACAGATGCAGACTTCCGGTGACATCCAGCCAGGATTCGTCGATGCCAAAGGACTCCACCAAATCGGTGTAGCTTTGGTAAATGGCGTTCGCAAGCCGCGAGTATTTCTGATATTCTTCCATATGCGGGGGAACAAGGGTGAGATCGGGACATTTTCTTCTGGCTTGCCAGATCGTTTCAGCAGTCTGGATTTTGTATTTTTTCGCAAGTTCGTTTTTGGCGAGGATAATCCCATGCCGGTTTTCCGGGTCGCCGCAGACTGCCATGGGAATGTTGCGCAGTTCTGGTCGGAGCAAGCATTCCACGGAAGCATAAAATCCGTTGCAATCGCAATGGAGAATGGTGCGGTGAGAAGGCTGCTGCATAAAAAATCCCCCTTTCTCAGAAAACAGCGAAAACACTTGGGCGTTCAGCAAATCATACAGTCCGGATGGGTTGCCAACTTGATCAAACAGAGAGATTTCCAAAGTGTTTTGACACATGTATTATAATAAGTATACCATAAAATTTACCTACTGTCCTGAAATCGTTCGACAAAACAGATTATTTTACAAAAAACGCCAAATGTTTCCCTATTTTGTTTGATTTCTAGCAGTGTGCATGGTACAATAACCGCAGAGATGCAGCAGCGCGGGCGTCCCGGCTGCAGGTTTGCGGAAAACCGGGCGACCGGAGGGAGCGAGCGCGATTTGCCCACCGCAGGTGTGGTACAATAACCGCAGAGATGCAGCAGCGCGGGCGTCCCGGCTGCAGGTTTGCAGAAAACCGGGCGACCGGAGGGAGCGGGCGCGATTTGCCCACCGCAGGTGCGCGACTTGCTCACCGCAGGTGCGCGACTTGCCCCGTAGAGGTGCGATTAAAAAACTCGGGAAAAGAAGGGAAAAAGGAATATGCGTGCGTTAGAAGAACGGATTCGGGAAGATGGTGTCTTAAAAAGCGGCGGAATCTTAAAAGTTGACAGCTTTCTAAACCACCAGATGGATATTGAATTTATCAACGAGATCGGCAAAGAATTTTATCGGCTGTTCCAAGAGGAAGGCGTTACAAAAATTTTGACGATCGAAGCGTCTGGCATCGGAATCGCGTGTATCACTGCACAGTATTTCCATGTACCGGTAGTGTTTGCAAAGAAAGTACAGTCCAAAAATCTGGATGGCGATGTGTATACCTCTACCGTACATTCCTATACTCATGGCAAAGAATATACCATCCGGGTGTCCAAGAAATACATTACCGAACATGACCGCGTGCTGATTATTGACGATTTTCTGGCAAAGGGAAAAGCAATTATCGGTTTGATGGATATTCTCAAACAAGCCGGTGCAACCGTAGTGGGCGCAGGAATCTGTATTGAAAAGGGATTCCAGGAAGGCGGGGCCTATCTGCGGAGTCAAGGACTGCGGGTGGAATCGCTGGCGGTTGTGGATCTGGATGAAAACGGCGGTATCCAGTTTCGCGAGTGAGAGAACCCAGGGAGCAGTGATGAGAAAGATTTTACCGGGAAAATACCGCCATTTTAAAGGCGGAGAATACGAAGTACTGTATCTGGCAAAGCATTCGGAAACGGAAGAAGAATTGGTGGTATACCGCGCTTTGTATGGCTAACAGGGCGTTTGGGTACGTCCCGCTGCGATGTGGAATGAATTGGTGGAAAAAGATGGCCGGATGGTGCCGCGTTTTGAACGTCTGGGAGAATGATTGTGGACTACCTCTTGAAACGTACCCGCAGGAAAACGGTGGGCATTTATATCCTTCAGGATGGGACTGTTGAAGTGCGGGCGCCGCTGCGGGTGCCGAAAAAACAGATTGATGCGTTTGTCCTGAAAAAATGGGAATGGATTTTGGAAAAGTCCGGGGAAAAGAAAGCGGCCCAGGCCAGACGGCAGCAGTTTTCGGTGCATCCGGGAGATGTTCTGGAACTGGCAGGGACACCCTATTGTGTGGAACTGGGAGAAAGCGTAAAACTCAGTGACAGGGTGCTGACGAT
>CALWKP010000272.1 GCA_944381295.1 uncultured Clostridia bacterium
TTGCCCGATCCGTCGCGGGTACAATATTTCAGCTCGTTATTTTCTTTTCTTTTGAGGAGGATTTTTATGAATAGCAGAGAACGTGTTTTCGCCGCATTGCAGTTTACTCCCGTTGACAAGGCCCCCCTCGAATATCACCCCTGTAGACGGGGTCTTTTTGAACATGGGGAAGCTCTCCGTCAATTGTTCCAACAAAACCCCGGTGATTTCGAAGATTTTACCGACCTTCCCATCCCCGTCCCGCCAAAGGACGCTTTCGATGCTGACGGCAGATATCACGAAATCAAGCAGGATGTCTGGGGAACGAAATGGGAATACCGCATCTTTGCGATGACCGGTCATCCCTGTGAATATCCTCTTGCCGACGAAAGCAAAATTGCCGGATACCAACTTCCTGCCAACACCTTCTCGACCCCTGCACAAAAACAGGAACTGGCGGAACACGTTGCCAAGGTCAAGGAATACGGCTATTGCAAAATGGGCTGGATCAGCATTTTTGAACGCATGCACGCACTGCGTCAGTTTGAAGATATCCTCATGGATCTCTACGACGACAGCACCGAAATCAATCTTCTGGCAGACCGGCTTGTGGAATTTCAGGCACGGGAAATTGCCGATTATCTGGAAGCCGGAGTAGACGGGATTCAGTTTGGCGACGATTTCGGCACGACGACTTCCATGCTGCTTTCCCCGGAACGCTGGCGCGAATTTTTCAAGCCGCGTTACCGTCAGCTGATGGCTCCGATCAAAGCCGCCGGAAAACAGATCTTTTTCCACACCTGCGGATGTTCCCGGGAAATCCTCCCGGACCTCAAGGAAATCGGTGTGGATGCTATCTGGCCGCAGCAGACCGCTTATGACACACAGGATCTTGCCGCGCTCACCAAAGAGCTTGGCCTGGCCACTGCCATCCATATCGATCGTGCCGGGGTCATGACATCCGGTACGCCTGAAGAAGTCGAGAGGGAAGTCCATCGTACCGCAAAGGCTTTTGATATTATGAACGGCGGTTCCTGGTTCTATGTAGAAACGGATAATGGGTTCCCATTTGAAAATATCCGGGCACTTCTTCGCGCAATCTCCGAATACCGTAAATAACGTTTGAAAAAACAGCGCCTTCTGACAACCAATCAGAAGGCGCTGTTTTTTCCTTATTTGGTTTCCAACTTTTTAGGAAGCTCTTCCGTCCCGTAAATCTGGCGCGAAATGACCAGAGAGCCTTTGCGCTGATAGGCATCGTTCAGGAATGCAAAATAGGTACCCGGTGTCGTGATCCCGTTCAGCGCGAGCAAATCGACCCCTGAGACACCAATGATCCTATCCGCCAACAGCACGCAATTGGTATTCAAAACAAAATACGTCTTAAACGCACCTGAACGGAATTTATAAAAGTGCGCTCCGGTTGCCCGGTATAAGGCACTTGCTGCATCTTTGCACTCCGCGCTGCCGCGCTCCGCAGCACATTTCCAAGGCACCGTATTCTCCAGAATCTCTTCAATTTTTGCGCGTACAGCTTCCCGGTTTTGCGGACTCAGTGATATCCCAAATCCCACCAGGATTTTCTTCTCATATTCCAAACAATGCTTCAAATACGGTTCTTTCGGTACTACCGCTAAGGTACCGTCGCTCATCATACCAAATAAACGATGTGATTGTTCATCATAGCACCCATAAGAATACACATTTCCGTCGAAGCAAAGGTCTACATGTCCAAATCCGGACAACCCACCTTCCAACAAATGAATAAACACTTCTAAATCCGTAGATGTACCGTGGGCAGGCTGCAATTCCAGCTCTCCCGACCGGGAAAGTTTTTGGATAACCGACAACACTTTCTGCGGTAAGAACGCTGCGATCAACACTGGTAGGACGATTCTCCGCCGGCGAGTTGTATAGCCTTCGTTTTTTGGGATGATCAGGATAAAAAAATCAGAAAACAGGTTTGTGGATAGAAGAATAAAATAGATCCCTAACAACCTCGCACTGACCAGCGCATGTGCAATCGGGCGGATAAAAAAAGTGATCGCTCCAATAATCAGGATACATCCGGTAATCAGGTGCCAGATACTGCCGGAAACACCATCCTGCCGGTACTGGTAATTGATGAGCAATCTGGTAATTCCGTTGACAACCCCCAAAAATCCCAGGATATAGGGAAGAGCAGCGAGAAAGGGGAGAGGATAGAACCGTGCCAAAGCAAACAGCGCCGCATAAACAATAAACCAGAAGCCATGGGTGATTCTTTGATTTTTCTGTAAAAAAACAAGCGACAGTTCATACACGCCAAGCAAAAGAAATCCTGTTTTCAGGACATAGGAAAATACTCGGTAAAACCATTGCGGGAAAAAGAGCATACAAAGTCCCAATCCGAAAGCCCCACAGGCAAGCAATAACTGGGAAGAGGCTGTGACGCGTGATTTTGTCATGGAACTTCACCACCTTGGAGGGAATTTTCAGGAGGCGGCCCAAAACTGCGGAAGCTTTTGCTTCCGCAGCGCGGCGGGGACTCCCGCCGCGAAAAGCGGCGCGCTGCACGCGCCGCTTGTTTTGGGCCGCCTCCAAGCATTCTGCCTTACTGTCATCTTTTATTGTGCCAATTTTTCCAGATCCTCTCGATTGACAATTTCAATCCCGCCACGGAACAATCGAACCAACCCTTCATTCTGGAAATATTTCAGCATACGGGTAACTACTTCCCGCGCAGACCCCATATGCTTTGCGACAGCTTCCTGGGTGATATGGAGCGTATTTCCGCCGTCAATCGAGGATTGTTCCAAAAGGAAAATAGCGAGTCTCTTGTCAAAGCTCATAAACATGACCTGCTCCACAAGCCACATGACATCAGAAAACCGGGACTGTATTAATTGGTTGGAATAATTGGTTACAGACAGTGATTCTTCTTCCAGCTCCTGATAGACTTTGGCAGGAATGACCACTACTTCTGTATCTTTTTCCGCTTCAATAAAGACATCAAAACTGATATTCTTCATGACGCATGATGCAGAAAACAGGCAGATATCCCGATCCAACAGACGATATAAGGTCACTTCTTTTCCCGAATCAGAAACAAGAAATACCCGAAATTGACCTTCTCTTACAGCCATGACCCCAGTACAGTCCTCACCACCGCGGCGGACCATTGTCCCGTGTGGATAATGGCGAAGAATTGCGGTCTCCTGAATTTTTTTCTTTTGTGAAGAATTCAAACTTTTCCAAAAAGGAAAAACGCTTTCCAAAAAAGTGAGCGTCTCCGAACCTATGGCCATAGAATTCCCTCTTTCTTTCGAGATATCAAAATCGCGGACCTGCGGTCGGCAAATCGCGCACGCGTCGTACCTCCGCCCGGCAATCTGCGGGAAATTGCCCGAGAGCCCGCGCTTTGACCCGGGAGCAGGTTGTTACAACCGGGCGGTTGCTCAGGGGATTTTTCCTGACATCTATACTGCCCGGCTTACCCACCTCAGGTTCGTACTTTTACATTTCTGCGGTTATTGTATCACACCTGCGGTTGGCAAATCGCGCAAGCTCCCTTCGGTCGCTGAGTTTCCAAAAATCAGTGACCAAGGTGCCCGCGTTGCTGCATCTGCGGTTATTGTATCATATTTTTAGCATTACTTCTACTGTTTTGTCAGCCGTTGACAACATCGTCAGGTGAGATTTATAATGGGTTTACAGCTCTTTTTTATTATAATGAACTTTTACGTGAGGTGATTATCATGCTTTCAAAAGAATTTCATGCAAGCCGTCGTTCCTCCTATGGAAACCTTCTGGAAGATGGTTCTATTTCTGCTATTTTTTCCGGACAGCAGAAAAATCGTGTAGGGGATGAGGCATATCCTTTTGAAACCTATCGGAATTTTTATTATCTGACTGGCTATGACAAACCCAAAGCTGTTTATATGGGATATAAAATCGGAGGACTTTATCATGATGTCCTGTTTATTGAACGTCCGGATGAACGGCGGGAACTCTATGAGGGAAAAATGGATACTCCGGATGGTCTGAAAGAATCTCTCGGACTGAAGGATGTCCGGTATCTTGACCGGATGCCGAATTTTGTTTCCGGATTATTCTGTCGGAACGATTTCCGGTATTTATATATTGATACCAACTGTTGGGATTCCTACGATAGTTTTGAAGACGATACCGAACGGTTTGTTTCCCATATGCTGAAAAAATATCCCTATTTATCGGTAAGGAACACATTTTCCGATATTGCTGACCTTCGCACAATCAAGGGAAAAGAAGAAATCTCAGCACATCGGGAAGCATGTAAAGTTACAGAATACGGTGTAAAACGGATGCTCCATCAAATCCGTCCGGGAATACGCGAATCGGAAGCAGAAGCCTATTTTGACTTTGAATTGAAACTTCACGGCTGTTCCCATGGGTTTACGACGATTGCAGCATCTGGCAAAAACGCCTGTACGCTTCATTACAGTGAAAACAACAGTATCCTTCAGGATGGCGATTTAATTCTGTTTGACCTGGGTGCTGCCAGCGGTTATTATGGAGCAGATGTTTCCCGGACGTATCCGGTGAATGGAAAATTCACACCACGGCAAAAAGAGTTGTATGAAGTGGTACTGAAAGGTCTGGAAGCAGGATTGGCCATTTCAAAGCCAGGACAGCAAAAAGATCTGATCCAACTGGAAAGCAAACGTGTGATGGCACAAGAATTGATCCGATTGGGAATCATTCAGAAACCGGAAGAAATCGCAAAATATTATAAGCATGGGTCAGGACATTTTATTGGTCTGTATACACATGATGTCGGGAACGACGCAGCGATTCTGGAAAAGGATATGGTATTTACTCTGGAACCGGGACTGTATTTTGAAGAAGAAGGAATTGGTATCCGGATTGAAGATACCATCCTTGTGACAGAAGACGGTTGTGAAGTATTGACCGGTGACATTCCTAAGACAGTGGCAGACATTGAAGCATTTATGGCGAAAAAAGAGCCTGCTCTATAAAGTTTAAAAATTGCATATAGGCGGTCAGCTCACTTAGAGCCTCCGCGGCCCCAAAAAAATCCCCCATACGGAATTTTTCCGCATGGGGGATTTTACGCGCCTAAAAAGGCGCGCCCTGAGGCGGAACGCCTCAGGGTTGGGGCCGCGGGGACGGGGCTAGAGAGGGAGCAGATCAACTGTTTCCTCTTATTCCAATCCCCCACAAAATCTCTTAAAGAATATCAGGAAGTTCCTCGTCCAAAAGGATCTGCGGTGTAAAATCACGGAACATCTGCGCGCTTGACGTAGATGCGATCCCATGGACAACACCGTTGAGCGTTACCAGATACCGCCTGTCACTCTGCGCATAGAACTCTATCACATCTGCGCTCTTTCCCGTATCCTCATAATACTCATAAGTTACCTTCACTTCCGGAGTTCCCTGAGGCTCTTCCGATGTTTCTTCCATCAGCTGTACCATGATCACACTCTGATAGTATGTCTGGAAATTTTCATAGGTGATCGCATTTCCATCACCAGTTACCGTATAATCATATACGACATTATCTTCCGTAGACTTCTCTTCATTTATCTCGCGCGACAATACAAAGACATGTTCCTGCCCATCCATGGTCACTGTCATGCGGTCCACATCGGTAATCATCGGCAGCAGGATAAACTTTGTCCGCAAATCATATCCCGTAGTATCCGCCCACACGGAAATCGAGCTGTTTTCGATCTTGTAGATCACGTCGATGCCGTCCAGCATGATATAAGACTGTTTGTCCCCGGCATCCCCGCCTACGATGACCTTGTAGCTTTCGCCTTGTACGGTAAATTCTGCAATAACGCGCGGTTCCTCAAATCCACATTCCGCAAGCTGCTCCTCTGTGGGATACAGGTACGCCGCTTCCGACGCCGAAATGGACGCCAATGCCGCTGTCATATTCGAGACTTCGGTAGAGTCCAAATCAGTATCGATCTCCCCATAGCTGACCTTCACAAGCCCGGTCTCCCCGCCGGATAATGTAATCGGATCCGGGAAATTTGTCCCACTCAGCTTTACTTCTGTAAAAATCGGCGAACTTGTCCCATCGGAACTTGTCACACTCACGAGGGTCTTGTCAACAAAATCAGCAACACTGTTAAAGATATCGTCGTCAATGGAAACTACATAGACATGCTTGGAATCCTTTTCGCACATATAACGGCCAGTATTACTGCCGGCAGATTCATTTCCGATGCAGTAAGCCATCGATGTACCGTCAACATATTCCGCAGTAATCGTGGCAAGAGGCTCCGCTAAACCGTAATCGGCAAGATTTTCCACTTCTCCCACATCTTTGGATGCATTTAATGTAAAGCCACATTCAAAAACATCTTCTGTAGAATAGTTGGAGAACGGGAGATCTCCCAATTCTTCAATGACGTAGGTAGTTTTTGTCGTGGTAGTGGTCTCGGTAGACCCGTCGTCTGCCGTGACTGTAGATTCCACTTCTTCCGTATGCGGTTCTACCATAAAAGTACCATACTCATTTTCCACTGTTACAGATGCTAAATCCGCTTCCTGTTTGGAAATAAGGGCAATCGTCTGGGTCGAGCTGCTGGAAGAAGTCTCTTCCTCCTCGGCAGGCGAGGTGAGCAGCAATGCCGCCGCCGCACCTCCGAGCACCACTACCCCGGCCGCCACAAGAATGAGGTTTCGGGTAATACTTTTCATGATTACAAGTGCCTCCTCTTCAGGTACACAACGATACCGGCAAGCAGCAAGCCGATCAGGGGGAGGAGGGTAAATACACCGATACCCAGGATATTTGCAAGCTGTACGGACATATTGATATCCATAACATTTGTCTGAACGCCTGCCGAATAAATCGCAGAATCCGAATTCGCCGTATCGGTGGCATATTTCATCAGGTCAAGGGTATACTGGCCATTGCTGAAGGTATTGGTATTCAAAATCGTTGATACAAACATCTGGGAACTGCCCACAGCAAAAACATTTGCGGTATAATATTCACCGTTGATCTTGATGGATTTCTGACCCACGCCAGCTACCAGATATTCATTTGTTTCGATGTCGGAAGCCGACGGATCATTCAGGTTATAATTTTCCACATTATCGCTGTTGACCAGGCAAGCAGTCTCCTTGGTCTTGAGCAGCGGATAGGTAACAACACTATTCTGTGCGTCGAACAGGAACTCGATCGGCGCGCTGTTGATCGTAACCAGGGTATTGTATTCAGAATCCGCACCCAAATCGAGTTCGGTATCCTGATCCACCATGATCGCGCTCGGCGTCGGCATAAACATATTCTGGGTATCCTGTTCATAAATAACATCCTGCGATACCGAAATACCCCATTCTTCAAGGAATGTACTGAGGTTCGGCATCTCGCTCTGGCCCGGATCAAAGGTAAACATTACCGACCTGGAACTTTCCCGGGTATTATATCTTTCATCCAGATACGCATCAAGTTTTTCAATCTCGGCCTGCGTATAGTCCGTAGTCGGGGTGCCGATAATGACCATATCTGCATTTTCCGGGATTTCTTCAGTCATGATATTGAAATCGACCACTTCAAAATTGCTTCCGGAAAGCATATCCTTCAATGCAGTCGTATCCAGTGCTTCATTATGTCCAGTTGCAAAGGCAATGATCGGCAAAGTATCCGCATTTGCCTGGCTCACTGCAGATGCCAGCGCACTATCGACATAAGAAAAACTATTACTTTGCCCTGTTTGATAATCATACTGCGTCTGGAACAAATCGGAATATTGCAGTACGCGATAACGTTTTTCTGTCTCGACGATCACTCCGCCGGCTACTAAATTGTCATTCGGATACTTTGTCGTAAAGGTCGGGTCTGCATCCAGGTCCTGATACGCGATCGAGATATTGGAATTGCGTTCCCGCATTTTTTCTGCCAGATTCACGACCTGACTGTAAGAAGTATTCGAGGATGCTGTCTCCTCGTCGAGCAAAATGGTGATGGTTGTAGGCAACGTGACCGAATCCACCACTTCAATTGCATCCTCAGACAAGGTGTTCATGGAATTCTGGGAAAGGTCAATATTGATCGACGGGAATCGTTCTCCAATCAGGGAAACGACCAGGTTGATCAAGATCACTACTACCAGGAACCCTGCGGTAAATACGGTAGCCATTCCGCCGTGACGGAATTTTGAGCTTTTGAAAAACGCCTTCATCCCGCTCTTTTTCGCCGGAACTTTGCCATTTGCTTCTTTCTTCTTATCAGAAGCAGTCTCCTCGCTGACAGGTTCCTGCTCCGCAGATGTTTCGCTGGCATCTGTATCGGTAACGGCGGCAGAAGTATCCTGATCTTCCTGCTCCGTCCCCGCAGTTTCCTTTATCTCTTCCTGGGGGTCCAGGGGTCTTTTTTCCTCATTCATGATTTCCTATACCTCCGTTAGCTCCATCTCTTACTTTCCAGCTTGCGGGCGGTGAAGAATACAAACACCGCGACGATGCTGATGAAAAACACCAAACTTGGGATGCTGAAGGTCCCATTGGTAAACGGCTGATAGCGGGCGTTAAAAGAAATCCAATTGAGGATTGTCTGGAAAATCGTACCGCCGACCACAGTACCGAGCTGATCGACCAAAATGAGGAAGATCGAAATACCGAAGGTACCGATAGCCGCAATGATCTGGCTTTCGGTGAGGCTGGAAACAAACACGCCGATCGAGATCATCGCCGCACCATAGAACAGCGAACCAAAGAACGTTCCGAGGACGCTGCCCCAACTCATGGAGGTAGCGAACAGGGAAATGATGAGGGCAGGAATCAAGCTGGCGACCATAGCGATAGCATAAACCGCGAACGCAGCCAGGAATTTTCCCATGACGATCGAAGTAACGCCGACAGGAGCAGTCAAAAGAGCCTGATCGGTTTTATTTTTCTTATCGTCGCTCATACTTTTCATGGTGATGATCGGGATAATCATCATGCTCCACATAAACATGTTGCTGTAAACCATGGAAGAGATGTAGGAAGAAGAACGGTACAGCACTGTGACATAGTAGAAAAATCCGTACAATGCGAGCAGTACGGCGACTACGACATAACCAATTGGGGAAGAAAAATACGATTTTAATTCCTTTTTAAAGATAGCAGCCATTATGCACCCTTCCTTTCGGACTTTTTCCTGCCGGTATCAGAACCGCTGGTAAGCTGGAGGAAGAGTTCTTCCAGCGTAAGGTCGGTATTTCTGAGACTGAGCATCGGCCAGCCTTTCCTGGTAAGGAGTGCAAAGAGGTTCCTGCGTATATCGGCACCTTCTTTTCCCTCGATGCTGTATTCATAGACACCGGGTTCTTTTTCGCCGAAGCTGATGACCTCGACGACATTTTCCATCGCGGTGATCGCATGCAGGACCTCATTTTCAGGACCATCGATCCGTGCGATAAGCTTATGTTCCGACGAAAGGTCATGGGCGAGGGTATCGGTACGTCCATCGGCAACGATTTCGCCATTATTAATGACGATAATCCGTTCGCAGACAGCCTGGACTTCGGGGAGAATATGGGAACTGAGGATGATCGTATGATTTCTCCCTAATGTTTTAATGAGGTTACGGATTTCGATAATCTGTTTGGGGTCAAGGCCGACCGTAGGTTCGTCGAGAATCAGTACAGGAGGGTTGCCAAGCAGAGCCTGGGCAATACCGACACGCTGTTTATAACCTTTCGAAAGGTTCCCGATCAAACGGTTATAAACGTTATCGATTTTGACGAGCATACAAATTTCCTTGATATGCTTTTCGCGTGGGAAGGTCACTTTTTTGAGCTCATACATGAAATTGAGGTATTCCTTAACCGTCATATCCATATAGAGCGGAGGCAATTCGGGGAGATACCCGATCTGACGTTTGGCCTCATTGGGATTATCGAGGGTATCGAATCCACCGACACAGACAGAACCTTCACTTGCAGACAGATAGCCTGTAATGATATTCATGGTGGTGGATTTACCGGCGCCATTCGGACCAAGGAATCCAACGATTGTCCCTTCATCCACAGTAAAACTGATATTGTTCAAAGCGACATTCGAACCATATCGCTTTGTGAGGTTTTTGACCTCTACCATCTTTGTCCCTCCTATATTAGATCATGCACGCCGCGCAGTTACCGAAGGTAATCGTGAAAGAGGAAAAAGTAATACGCGACGTAACTATCATAGCAATTCCATCCAAGAAAAATGTAAACATTTTTTAAAGATTTCACCGCTAATTTTTAAATTTATGGATAAATTTCCCGAACATCGCAAAAAAGCGCGAAAAAAAAACGGAAAAAACAGAAAAAAGGAACGATCAAAAGCGAGGTTTCGCAGGGGGATAGGGGTCATAAGAATCGGTAAGGCCGAGCAGATAATCGACGCTGGTATGGTAATGCGCAGCGAGGAGGATCAACGATTCGACCGGGATACTGATTCGACCGAGTTCATATTTGGAATAGGTTGTCTGTTTCACATTGAGCAAATGGGCAATAAACTGCTGACTGAGATCATTGTCCTCGCGGAGCTCGCGGATTCGCGGATAAATCATGGAAATCACCCGTACTATCATACAATAGTCCCGGTGCGACTATCAACAAATATTCCTAACTCGACTATAAGATGAAAAACATTCGCGCATAGGGTAGGGAGCAAGATTATGTAGAATTTCCTGCGAGTTTTTTTGTTGGACGTACTCATTCTATGGGAGGGCAAAAGCATGATTTGCTTTTGCCCTCCTGATTGCCAGAGAAGCAGAGCACGGCGGCTATGTCAACGACGGCGCAAGCCGTTCAGTTTATCGTTGACATGGCAGTCGGGCTCTGCTACGATTCCATGGATTATTCCGGGGTATCGAGCATTTTTGAAATTCCCCTTGCCTAGCCGCAGTGAATACTCTTGTCTTCAGCGATTACTTTCATTACGGTAACCTTTTTATTCTTCTTCCTGCATTGTTCCATCACATACTTTGTCCCTTTTGACCGTCCATCCCAGAATGCCAGCACCTCATCTGCATAATCAATAATCAAAAGATTTCGTTTGAGTGGAGCTTCCCTCCCATATTTGGAGTATTCCGGAAGAAATTCCGTCAGCTTGATTCCATGAATGAGCGCATATTCCCGGGCACAAGTATCAATGCCCCTTGCTCCTCCAGACACAATCTCTGTTACATTTTTCGGAAGATAATCTCCCAAATTCTTTACTAGCAAGCCCCTTGAACCGATTACTGCAAGTTTCATAAATATCCCTCAAAATAATGATCTTGAAGGTATTATAGAATATTATGACCCAAATATTAACTTAATTGAGGTAATCTTTTTCCTACAAAACGGTTACCCTAACCTCAATGAATTTGAATTGGGGTGACTGATATGAATATTGGAAATGCTGTGAAAGAACGAATCCTGGAGTTATGCGATGAACGCAAGATTACGATCAATAAATTAGGCATGATCAGCGTTGTTACCCAGTCTACCATTCATAACATTGTCAGCGGTCGAAATAACAGTACAACAATATCGACCATAAAGAAGCTATGCGATGGACTGGATATTTCTATTGTAGAATTTTTCTCATCGAAAGTATTCGAGGATTTGGAACAGGAGATTCAATAAAAGGTGTCCAACTGCGGAGACGTCTTTTTTGAAAAAATTCTCTAATAACCAAACTGAAAACATATCAAATCATTCTGTTTTTATGGGAATAACTTCTGCCTTTATCCTTTTTCGGAGCAGGCTCTTTGCATTGTTTTAAATTACCTGTTCATCTTTAAATTTACTTAAAAATTCTATCAGAACTTTTTATTTTATTTCCTGTTCCAGCTCTGAAAATTCTTTTGTGCTAAAAAATTCACCCAAGGTAATTCCCAATCCATCACAGATCATTTTGATTGTCAACAATTTTGGATTTTTGCTCCTCCCATATAAAATGGCTTTTACAGAAGACGGAGGCAATGCGCTGAGTGTGCATAGCTTATTGATCGTGATATTTCGTTCCCCGCATAATTGCAGAATACGGTTTTTTACTGCTGTAATTGTGTCCATATCATATTCCCCATAGTAAATTTTGAAAATATAATATCCAAATTCATTGAAAATTTTAGGCGATACATGATACTATACAGGCAACGCATTGCCTATATAGTGGAAAAGCGATAAATTGCAATTGAACAAGCAGAACATGGGATGCTTCTTGTACGATAGTTTAAGAAGAAGTAAATAGAAACAAATCAGAAGTTACAGAGGTCAAAGGAATGAAAATAGAATATAGAACTCAAAAAGATTTGCCTTGCGATGAATTATATAAACTCTTTCTTGCAGTAGGTTGGGCGAAAGAGGAGAATACGACACAGAGTATGATAGACAATTTTAATTGTGCTTTTCTTACCTCAACATTTGTGCTCTCTGCTTGGCTTGATAATCATTTAGTTGGTTGTGTAAGAGTTTTGTCTGATTTACATTTTCGTTCCATTATTTACGATTTGGCAGTTTTGCCAGAATATCAAAAACAAGGGATCGGAACAGAACTTATAAAAAGGTGTATAAATATGTGTCCAGGTTCCGAATGGGTGGTACAAACAGATTGTGCTAAGGGCTTCTATGAAACAATAGGATTTCAGCAGAATACGGAAGATACTTTTTTGGTGATACCTTGTAAATGGTTTTAATTATTCAAATTATGGTTTATAAGGGTTTAGGATGATTTCAACAAACAAAAACACATTGCACTTTTACCAAATCTCTCTATTTTTCCATAATAACATGAAATCAGGACTCTATTTTCATAAGGTCCTGATTTCATCTTGTAAAAAAAGGTTTTTGAAAAGTCAAATTGCACAAATAGCAAAACTTTTTCGGGGAACCCCTCGCTAGGGTTCCCCGCGCAGAAACAGTCCCCCGGACTGTTTCTGCTCCCCTCCTGAGCTTTTTTTCTCAGGAACAGATGTTCCGCACGCTGCGGCGTGCGGCCAAAAGGGCGCCGCCCTTTTGGAATACCCGCCCCCTTTTTGAAAAAGGGGGGCGAAAACTTTAAGTTGGAAAAATTTTGTGCAATTTTTTCTTCTTGTGGACTTTATCGACATTCTAAATCAGGACCCTATTTTCATAAGGTCCTGATTTTTTTATATTCTTTATTTAGGATTCTTCGCCGTTTTCCTCTTCCAGAATTTCTGCGTCGATTTCTTCTTCCCCGGACTCTTCTTCATCATCCGGTTCCAGCCCGTCGTTGCCCTCTTCATGCGGCGCACGGGCCAGCGTCACTACCTTGTTATCTTCGCCATCTACCCGCATTACGCGCACACCCTTGCTTGGCCGCGCACACTCCCGGATAGAACTGGCCTGGATGCGGATAATGACACCGTCCGAAGAAATCAGGATAACATCGTCGTCCAGGTCCACAACCTTGATCGCCGCAACATCCCCGTATTTCTCCACGTGATAGTTTGTCAATCCCTTGCCGCCGCGCGACTGAATCCGATAATCCGAAATCGGAGACAGCCTGCCGTATCCGGTTTCGCTTACCGTCAGCACCAGCCCGCCTTCGCGCAGCATCGACATCCCTACAACTTCATCGCCTTCGTTCAGCGTGATTGCCTTCACGCCGCGTGCCTGACGTCCCATTGCCCGGACATCTGTCTCATGGAAGCGGATTGCCATCCCTTTGCGCGTCGCTACC
>CALWKP010000273.1 GCA_944381295.1 uncultured Clostridia bacterium
CGGTCTCTGATGCAGAGAAGGCAAACCAGCTCAAGGAGCTGAATCACAAGGTTTTGAGCCGGACGCTGAATGTCCGCAGCGGACACTGGCCAGACAATGCAGTGCAAGAACTCATCGCCCAATGGGAAAGCCAGCCAAAGTAAAGAAGGAGGAATCAAAATGTCCGAAAAAAATGGACAGAGTCTCCCTGCCGAGGAGCTTTACCAGCGGGAACTGGAAGCCCTTATGGCAGCGGAACAGGATGCTATCCCCACAGGCTGGCGGATGTCGCCCAGGTCTGTGCTGACCTATCTGACCGGCGGCGTTACGGTGAAGGGGATAGAGATCACCCCAAAATATATGGGGAACCGCCGGCTGGTGGAGATCGCGATCGCCACATTGGTCACCGACCGTGCATTGCTGCTGATCGGGGAACCGGGTACGGCAAAGTCGTGGCTGAGCGAGCATTTGGCGGCCGCCGTCAACGGGGATTCCACCAAGGTGGTCCAGGGGACAGCCGGTACGACCGAGGAACAGATCCGGTATTCGTGGAATTACGCGATGCTGATCGCGAAGGGGCCCTGTCCGGAAGCAAGGGTGAAAAGCCCGGGCTACCGGGCGATGGAAAGCGGGTCTATTGCCCGTGTGGAAGAGATTTCCCGTTGCGCCAGCGAGGTGCAGGACGCGCTGATTTCGATCTTGTCGGAAAAACGACTGAGTGTGCCTGAGTTGGGACTGGAAGTCCCGGCGGCAAAGGGATTTTCTGTGATCGCCACAGCCAATACCCGGGATAAAGGGGTCAATGACATGTCGGCGGCGCTCAAACGCCGGTTCAATATCGTGGTCCTCCCCACTCCTGCTGATGTCGCGACAGAAATGGAGATCGTGCGTACCCGTGTGAATCAGCTTTCCGCAGGGCTGGACCTGAACGCCAAACTGCCCGACGAGGGGACAGTGGAAAAGGTGGTCACGATTTTCCGGGAACTGCGCGGCGGGGCCACGCTGGACGGCAAGCAGAAGTTGAAATCCACCAGCGGAGTGCTCTCCACCGCGGAAGCAATTTCCCTGCTGGCGAATTCCATGGCGCTGGCGGGCAGCTTTGGGAACGGCGTCATCTCCGAAGAGGACCTGGCTGCCGGCCTTCAGGGCGCGGTGGTAAAGGATGAAGAAAAGGATAAGGTTTCCTGGAAAGAGTATCTGGAAAATGTCATGAAAAAACGGGGGAGCGGTTGGATGCCGCTGTACCGTGCCTGCCGGGAGCTGAATCCGTGATGGGCGCCCCGGTATTGTTCGGCGTGCGCCATCTGTCCCCGGCGATGGCTTATTCCGTCCGTCAGGCCCTGGACGCTTACCAGCCGCAGCTGGTACTGGTGGAAGGCCCGAGTGATCTGAACGATCAGATGCATTGGCTGTGCCATCCGAGGACCCAATTTCCGGCAGCGATGATGGCTTATCCCAAAACGCCGCCGGTGCGCACGATTTTGTATCCGCTGACCGTCTACTCGCCGGAGCTGCAGGCAATTCTGTGGGCGCACGAACACCGAGTGGAATGTCGGTTCATGGATCTTCCTTCCGGCGTAATGCTGGCTCTGGAAGAAGGGAGCGAGGAAGAAGAGGAACCGGAGGAAAATACGGAGTGGGTGTACCGTCGGCTGGAAGAGATCACCGGGGAAGATCATGACGCTTTTTGGGAACGGAATTTTGAGCAGCTTGAGGACTGGCGTGCCTGCCGGGAAGCGGCAAACGCGTTTGGCACAGAGCTGCGCGGGACAGCGCAGGATGGAAGACAGCGTACTGCCCGGACCCTGGTGCGGGAAGCGTACATGAAGAAAGTGATTGCCCAGGCGGTAGATAACGGCGTGCCGCCGGGAAAGATTTTTTGCGTGTGCGGGGCATTCCATGTCCCCGGGCTGGAAGAGAACGAGCCGATGACAGCGGAGGAAGAAGCCGCGCTGCCCCGTGTGGATTGTGCGGCGACATTGATGCCGTATTCGTATTACCGGCTCTCCAGCCGTTCGGGGTACGGGGCGGGGAACCAGGCGCCGGCTTATTTTGAACTGCTGTGGGAAGAACTGCACCGGGAGGGGGCCGCCGGTCTGCCGATACGGTATCTCACCTGTCTGGCAGCAGCCCACAGAGAGGCAGGGAACCTGGTTTCCTCTGCGGAAGTGATCGAAGCGGCACGCCTGGCCAAGACCCTATGTGCCATGCGGGGAAGCCGGTATCCCTGCCTTGCCGATCTGCAGGATGCCGCGGTAACCACTATGGGACACGGCAACCGTTCGGAGCTGTCGGTAGCCAGGGCGGAGACGGAGATCGGGAAGCGCGTCGGGTTCCTGCCGGAGGGGGTGAGCCGTACTTCGGTGCAGGAGGATTTCTACCGCCAGCTTCAGGAACTGCGGCTGGAAAAATACCGCGGGATGGAGCGGCAGCAGCTGGATCTGGATTTGCGGGAACGGCTGAACGTAAAAAACCAGCAGACGGCTCTGCTGGACCTGCGGCGTTCTTTTTTCCTTCACCGGCTGCGTGTGTTGGGCATCCACTTTGCATCTCTGCTCCCGTCGCGTCAGGAAGGAGCGAATTGGGGCGAATACTGGGATTTGCGCTGGACGCCCGAGGTGGAGATCGAAGTGGTGGAATCATCGTTGTTGGGGGATACCATTGAGGGGGCAGCTGCTTTTGCGCTGAAAGAGCGGGGAGAGGGCAGCACGACGATCAGCCAGGCAGCCGCCATTTTCCAGGATGCCTTTCTGTGCGGGATGCCTGCCGCCGCCAGCCATGCGCTGGCGGTGCTTCAGGGGTTATCCGTGGACACAGCGGCGCTTACCGAAGTGGCGGAGACCGCTGCACGGCTGTCTTTGACGGTGCGGTATGGCGATCTGCGGCGCTTTGACGCCGCGCCGGTCATCCCGCTGCTCCAGCAGCTTTATCTCCGGGCATGCCTGACGCTGGAGGATGCCTGTCAGTGTGACGCCAAGGCAGCCCCCGCCGTGACGGAGGCAATGAACCAGATCAATCTGCTCCAGTTAAGCCATGATTGTTTAGACGAGCCGCGATGGCTGGAATTGTTGGGCCGGATTTCGGATAGGGATGATCTGAATACCCGCTGTTCCGGATTTGCGATGGCGATCTTGCTGGAGCGGGGCAAAGCGGACGAGGAATTGCTGGCCCGGGAGGTTTCCCGGCGGCTTTCTCCCGGCGTCCCGGCCGACCTGGGGGCCGGATGGTTTGAGGGCCTGGCGGCCAAAAACCGTTATGCGCTCATTACCCGGTTATCGCTGTGGCGGCACCTGGACGATTACCTGAGCACGCTGGATGACGCGGCATTCCGCAGGGCGCTGGTATTTCTGCGGCGCGCGTTTGCCGATTTCAGCCCGGGGGAAAAGAATGATATCGCGGAAAACCTCGGGGAGATCTGGGGAGTTGCTTCCGAAAAACCAGCCGAGGAACTGATGGGAGAATTGACGCAGGAAGAACAGGAAGTCCTCGGCGATTTGGAGGACTTTGACTTTGACGATATTTGAGGGAGGGGACACGATGACAAACAAGCAGCAGATCGCGCGCTGGCGGCTGATTTTGGGTTCGGAGAGCGAGCAGGCGTTTGGCGAAATGGGCGCGTCCCCTTTGTCCCAGGAAGAGTTTCTGATGGATAGCGCGTTGGCAGCGATCTATGGAGGTCCGGAGGAAAGCTTTCAGCAGAAAGGCGGCGCGGGGAAAGGACCCTCCGCCCCGCATATTGCCAGATGGATGGGGGATCTGCGCAGCCTTTTTGACCCGGAGATCGTGGCAGTGGTGCAAAACGACGCGATCGAGCGGAAGGGTCTCAAACAGCTTCTGCTGGAACCGGAGCTGCTGGAAGGCCTGGCTCCTGATTTGAATTTGGCGTCCACGCTGCTGATGCTGAAAGACCAGATTCCCAAAAAGTCAAAGGAAGCGGCCCGGCAGTTTATCCGCAGAATCGTGGAAGAGATCAACAGGCTTCTGGAACAGGACGTGCGCCGCGCAGTAACCGCCGCGCTCAACCGCCGCGCCCACTCGCCGCTGCCCAGTGCTTCCGCCATCGATTTTCCCTGCACCATCCGGCGGAACCTGCGAAACTATCATCCAGAATTGGGTACGATCATTCCCGAGCGGGTGTGGTTTTTTGACCGTTCCAGCCGGATGAACCGCTGGCATATTATTTTGGACATCGACCAAAGCGGTTCGATGGGGGAATCGATCTTTTATTCGTCGGTGATGGCGTGTATCCTGGCCTCGATGACAGCGGTAAAGACGCATGTAGTCGCGTTTGATACGCAGATCATGGATTTGACGCCGTTATGCACTGACCCGGTAGACTTGCTTTTCGGGTTCCAGATGGGCGGAGGTACCGATATCGCCAAATCGCTTGCCTACTGTCAGAATCTGGTGGAAGAACCGGCAAAAACGATCTTCTTTTTGATCTCCGACCTGGAAGAGGGAGGCAACCGGGCGGCGTTGCTGCGCCTTATGGAGGAGATGAAAGCCGCAGGGGTGACGGTGGTGACCATGCTGGCCATCGCGGACGGCGGAAAACCCTACTATGACGCACAGACAGCACAGCGCATTGCGGATATGGGGATTCCCTGTTTTGCCTGTTCACCGGAGCGGCTGCCGGAAGTCTTGGAACGGGTCCTCAAGGGGCAAAGCCTGGAGTCGCTGGCAAAGCAAAATGACAACAAAAAGCCTTCCTGAACAATAAGTACAGGAGAATCGAGGGAAACACAATTTTCTATTGTGTGTGGCGATTCTGAAAAGGTTTGTCAATTTTGCTGCATCAAAAAATCAGGAAATGCTGTAACGCGGAAGAGGGATGCCTGACTTTTTGTCGGGCATCCCTCTTCCGCATGAACCAATTCTGATTTTAGGGAACAGATAGGAGATGGAATCGTAAGAAAAAGGTCTCTATGATTTGTCAACGGTATTTATGCAGGCACTCCATAAGATGCGTCACATTTTCTAAGGGGGTCCCAGGAACAAGCAAATTTGAACATCCTGCAATAATACCGCCGAATTCTTTTGCGGTCTGGATCGTTTCCAAAACCTCGTTTTGAATTTCTTCTTTGCTCTTTTGATGGACTGTCCTGGAGCTGATCCCTCCCAATAGTGTTGCCTGGGGATATTTGACGCGAAGCTGACGAAGATTCATGCCGCTGTCCCGGTCTGTTTCGTAGTAGCCATCCACTTGTGCTTCTCCAAACAGGGCGTCTGTAATTTTCCAGGTGTTGCCGTCTGTTCCGAACAGGTGGAAGAGGCCGTATTGATGGCACATTTGAGAAATGACCTTTAGCCGGGGGACCAGCATTTTTTGAAACACTTCGGTAGAATACAGCAACCCTTGATTCCCTGCACAGTCCCCGCCGCCATGAAGGTAGCGAATTCCTGCCTGTGCAAGCACGGGAATCGCTTTTCGTGCTTTTTTCAGCTGAGCATCTAAATAACGTTCTACCAGATCGGGGCGTTCTGCAATTGCGAGCAGCCAGGGTTCTTCGTATGGGATCCCCAGACTAATGCCTCCGCCGTTGATTACCCCGTCGTCTCCGATTTCTTGTTGGGCTTTTTGAAAGTCGGAATAATCGGTAATATTCGGAGAATACGCATCAGCAGACTGTTCTGCTGCCAAAACTTCCTGCTTTAATCGATCAGGGTCTCCTTGCCACCCGCCTTTTTCCTCGACGACGTTATATAATTCCAGTTCCGGTATTAACCGCATGATCTTATAGCCGCCGTATGGTGTGGAATATTGGAAGGTATAGTCATCGATTTTTCGAATGGGTTTTTCCGGCATTCTCCAGTAAGAAATACGGATATAGTCCAATCCTAATTTACGGGAAATATCGATGGCATCTTCATAACATCTTGCAAGATATTCTTCATGGGCAGCGGGACCGTTCCATAATGCGACAGATTCGCGCCATTGCTGGATACCTCCGCCCATATGAGCATTTTTACGCCCTAAAATAGCACTGCCAACAGACGAAGAAATCGAACCGACATAAATCGGGCTTTCCTGTTGTTTCTTTTTTTGAAAAGCAGCTTCAACCCGTTGTTTACCAGTCATAGTTTATCGTCCTTTACGTTATGATGGAAGAAAATCGGGACAGGACAACGAGAGGACATAGAAAAAAGCGGAAAGTTATTCATCTCCAAAATGGTTTTTTTCTACGATATCAGAAGAGATATATTTTTTGGGAGGTAATCCGAATTCCTGCCGGAATGCGCGGATGAAATTGGAATAATCGGAAAATCCGCATTCATGACAGACATATGTAACGGAGTATCCAGCCTTTAATAAAGATTTCGCCGCAAGAAGCCTTTTATATTGGATAAACCTTCGCAATGTATAACCGGTTGTACTCTTAAAAATATGGGAAAGATGGTATTTGGAAATAAAAAATTTTTCCGACAGAGTATCTAAGGAAAGATCTCCATTAAGATTTTGGTTGATATATTGCACGACCTTATCAATGGTGCTGTTTTGGATCAGTTTTTCGTGACGAACATCTTCGCGGGATTCCAGATAAAGCTGATTTAAGTAGATCAAAAATGCCGTCAAATAAGTTTCTTTTAAGAGTGCGCTTCCGAATTTAGGCGGGTCTGTTCCAAGATTTTTGAGCTCCACGATGACGCGTTTCAGATCAGAAAAAGTCTGCGACCGAAAACGTATCAAATTGCTGTGCTTATTGGGATAACTTTGCTCGAAGCATACATTTAAATTGGTGTTGGCAATACTTTTGCTCATCACAAATTCAGGCTTGATATAAATGACGATACGTTCATAGATCACATCATTTTGGACAATAGGGCGATGGAGCTCTTGGGGATTGATCAATAATATATCATTTGGCTCTAACTGGTAGACGATCCCATCGATGACATACTTTACACTTCCCGACAAGAAGATCAGGATTTCATAAAAATCGTGATGATGCATTTCCACGGAAAGATCTGATTTTGTCTTATAATGATATAACTCAAAATCAGGTTCTACCATAAATAAGCGGTTTTGATAAAACTGGTCTTCTGGAAAGTACATGTTTTTCTCCAATAGATAGCCGGATTACACAGGGAGTTCTTGAGGCAGGCCACTTTTGGAAGACCGATAAATAGAACAAATGATATCGATGGCATGTTTCCCATCGGTCTCATTCACTGCCGGGGCACGGTCTTGCTGGATTGCTGATACAAAATCTTCCAATTGCAGTTTGTGTCCTAAGCAGTTTACTTGAGTATGGAAGAGTTGTTGCATCCCGACAGGACCATGGTGAGCGATAGGGCGGCAGCAAGCAGGCATACTAACGTTTTTTTCATTTTTCGCACTCCTTTTTATTGTGGGTATGTGGTTTTAGGTGTTTTTTAAAAAAGACCTCCTCTCTGTAATACAAAATCATATTCGTTATCCCTTTACACCGGATGTGACAATGCCATCAACAAAATATTTTTGCAGGGCAAGGAAGACGACGAACATAGGGATAAAAGTGACAACTCCAGAGGTCATTTGGGTGGAAAAAGAAGCTGTTTTTTGGAGCAGGGTGGAAAGGCCGACGATCAGGTTGTACATGCTTTCCGTACTGGTGAAAATCAGAGGACCCATAAAATCGTTCCACTTATCCATGAAAGTAAAAATGGCAACCGTACTCAATGCAGGGGTACACAGAGGCAGTACGACCCGGAAATAGATCATCCATTCGCCTGCACCATCAATTTTGGCAGCTTCTAAAAGTGCATTCGGAATGTCTGCAATAAACTGGCGCATCATAAACATGTACATAACGGTCCATAATCCGGGAATCAGGAAAACGGTATAGGTGTTCAGCCATCCCAAAAAGTTGTAGACCAGATAGTTGGAGATGATGGTAGCCTGATAGGGGACCATGATTGCCAACATGAAGAACCAGAAAACAATATTTTTTCCTTTGAATTGTTTCTTCGCGAATATGTAGCCCAGGAGAGAACAGATCACAACTCCGGTAGCTGTTGGAATGAGACTGATGATACAGGAATTGATGAACCATCGCGTCATGGAACTGCCGACAGAAAAAATATGGATATAGTTATCAAAAGTGATCTGCGTAGGAATCCAGGATGTGAGGGTGATAATATATTTTTCTTCCGTATCAAGTGAACCAAAAAACATCACAAGAAAAGGGAAAATAAAAATGAGCGATAGGATAGAGCAAATCAGATAATATAAAATTCGGATTATAAAATGAGTCCGTTTCATCATATCCCTCCATCAATCATAAGTTTCTGTTTTAAGCCCAACATATTGAAGGATAGAACAAATCAATATGATGCCGAACAAAAGATAGGCAATGGTACTGCCGTATCCCATTTGCAAACGGGTAAAACTGGTTTGATAAATGTGGCAGACTAAAGTGTTTGCCACATTTTCTGGTCCACCAGTTTGCTGAAATAAAACAAAGATGGAATCGAAAACTTTCAATGATGTGGAAGTAGTGACGATCAATACATAGGCCGTAGTAGGTTTCAGAAGTGGCAAAATAATATGGATAAAAGTATTAAAAGGGGAGCTGCCATCAATTTTTGCGGCTTCCAAGTAAGAGGATGAAATCCCTTTTAAGCCGGCAAAATAATACACCATGATCAGTC
>CALWKP010000274.1 GCA_944381295.1 uncultured Clostridia bacterium
GTGTAAAACGCCAGAAAAACGTGCTCTTTCAAAAAGATTTTTCCTACCAAAAATTTTCTCCCAACAAGACAAGGGCTCGTTGCAGAATACATTTCTGCAGAGCGGCCTTTTCTTCGCCAAAATCCGCTGGAATAGGGAAAGAATATGGAAAACATATCGATGGGTTCCGTGAAATGGGTACAGCAAAACAGACCCCGGCGTGTTTGTCGGCGTCCAATGTGGAAAATATTCTGTTTTTCAGCTCTACGCCGTCATTTTCTTAGACGCACGGGTCTGGAGGCGGCCGTGTTCCCGCTTCATCCACAGCTTTTTTAAGTCAAAGGCCAGGGCCAGCAGGAACAGAGCTCGGCCCGGATGTTGTCTTTGCCTCTGGTCAGGAACCGGCGGAAGCCGAAGTCATTCTTGAGCAGGCCCAAGGCGCCCTCCACCTGGATGGAGCGGCAAAGGCGCAGGTGGATACCCTGCCCAGAGGTAATCCGATGGGTGGTTTCTGCCCGTTTCTCCCAGAATGTTTTCTGGAGACACAACTCCCTGGGCTGATTGGGGTCCTTGGCCCGACAGCACTGGTTGCGACAGGGACAGCCGGAGCAGTCTTCACAGCGGTACCAGGCGGTGGAGACAAACTGGCCGTCTTTTATCTCTGTACACTCCCGCCGCAGAGGCAGCTTCCTGCCCTGGGCACAGGTGAAGCAGTCCTCCTCCGGGTCGTAGGCCATGTTTTCCACCCGGCCAATCTGTTTCTTGAATTTTTTGCGCTTCTTCTGATCATAGCTGGTGGGCTTGATGAAGCAGGTCTGGCCGGTGGAATCCAGATACAGGCAGTTGTCCAGGCACTCGTACCCGGCGTCCGCCACCACTTCCTCGTAATCCAACTCCTCCATCACCGCGCTTGCCAGCCGGACGGGTGCCTCCTCCGGTATCATTTTTTCACAATTCAGCGCAAGTACCAGTTGACCTCTCCGCTCATATACACTACACTGGTCTTGCTTTTTCTCTTTCTTCACAAACTAAGAATAAAGCAGCGAGCCCTGTCCTGTTCCAGGATGAAACCCTTATAGTAATCGTCCCATGGTTTTCTTCCCGAACACTTATTTATTTTCCCGCAGCTTCCTGTTCCATCCTCTTTTTCGTGAAGTTCCAGGAATCCCGGCACATATCCAGAAGGTTGTATTTCGCTTCCCATCCCAGTTCTTTTTTTGCCTTTGTTGCATCAGCATAATATTCTGCCAGGTCGCCAGCCCGCCGCGGCGCAATCTTATAAGTTACCTTTACCCCCGATGCTTCCTCAAACGCATGCACAACATCCAGCACCGAGCTTCCGCAGCCTGTGCCCAGATTGTATACATCCGCGCCCTGCATGGTCTCTGTCTTTTCCAATGCCTTGACGTGTCCGCTTGCCAGGTCGCATACATGGATATAATCCCGGACTCCGGTCCCGTCGTGCGTCGGATAATCATCCCCATAAACGCTCAGGCACGGAAGTTTCCCCGCCGCTACACGCGTAATGTACGGCATCAAATTGTTTGGAATCCCATTCGGGTCCTCCCCGATCAATCCGCTCGGATGCGCTCCGATCGGGTTGAAATACCGCAGCAAAATGACACTCCAATCCGGATGCGGCACACATTCGTCCTTCAAAATCTGTTCAATCATGAATTTCGTGCTGCCATAGGGATTTGTGGTCCCGCCGGTTTCCATGTCCTCCCGGTACGGGATCGGATTCTTTGCGCCGTATACTGTCGCCGAAGAACTAAAGATCAACTTTTTTACCCCGTATTTTTCCATCAATGCGATCAGGTTCAAGGTACTTACCAGATTGTTGTGATAGTACAGCCATGGTTTTGTGACGCTTTCTCCCACCGCTTTCAGCCCGGCAAAATGAATCACGGCATCAATTTTATTCTCCTGGAAAATCTTCTCAAAATTCTCCAGGTCCAGCATATCACATTCATAAAACGGGAATTCCTTCCCGGTGATTTTCTTGATCGCATCGACTGCCGCCGCTGTGGAGTTTACAAAGTTATCCATTACTACAATCTGGTACCCGCACTCCAAAAGTTCTACGCAGGTATGGCTGCCGATAAACCCGGCCCCGCCGGTAACGAGCACGTTCATCATCTGGAATTCCCCTTTTCTTTCTTGATTTTGGACTACCGCCGCGCTTTCCCGCCACAGTATCCTTTGTTTTTATCTTATCCCTGCCGCGTATTCTTTTCAAGGGGCTGCTTTCTCACGTTTATGGATTTTTGTTGCGCAAAAGGATACACACAGTGATCCTTCCGCTTTCGAAAAAAACAGTTTACCGGATAAGGAAAAGAAGCTGTTTCACGATGTGGTCCTGCAAGTACTGTTCTTTTTCATGTAATGTACAGAGGATTACCTGCTGTTCCTTTTCCGGCAAGACAGCATAAGAACGGTTATACCTGGAAATCCATCGCATAATTTGCGCCTGGCACAACACATCCAATTTTTCATACCCCCGCCAGGTCCACACCCTTCTCAAAAATCAACTTTACGGCAGCAACATATGGCTACTAGCGCCCAGTTTTTTCGCAGATGAATTGGCAATCTTGCCGCCGCAAACCTGTCCCCATACTATATGGAGGGCAAAAGCATTTTTTGCTTTTGCCCTCCTGTTTGCTTCACTCAGCAGGGCCCGGCAGATTTGTCAACGACGGCGTCAGCCGTTCATTTTATCGTTGACAAGTTTGTCGGGTCCTGCTACTTTTATGGATTTCTTTTCAGGCAGACCTGTGGTCAGCAAGTCGCGCAGACGCTTTCTGCCCTCCCTGAATTTTTCTTATTCGTCTCTCCCGCAGCATTTCTTGTATTTTTTTCCGCTGCCGCAGGGACATGGGTCATTCCTGCCAACCTTCTTCTGGCTCTTCCGCACAGTACGTCCGCCTTCCGAACCGTCCGCACTTGTCGCCGTCGGCTTTGCTACCTCTTCGCGTTTCGGTTCTTCCTGCGTGCGAATCTGTACTGTCAGCATCATCCGCGCGGTATCTTCCCGGATTGCCGCAATCATCGCGTCAAACATATCGAAGCCTTCCAGACGGTATTCCACGACCGGGTCATGCTGTCCGTACGCACGCAGCCGAATCCCGCGTTTCAGCTCTTCCATCGCGTCGATGTGATCCATCCACTTGACGTCTACATTCTTGAGGAGCACCACACGCTCCAGCTCGCGCATGATCTTTTCGCCGAACATTTTTTCCCGCGCTTCGTACAGCGCTTTCGCCTTTTCCACCAACTGGTCCGCCACATATCCCGGTTCCAGTGATTCCAACTCAGACGGCGTAAATTTCAAATCATCTTCTTGGAGCAGCCAGCCCATGTAATGGTCACGCAGGCCATCCATGTTCCAGTCGTCGTGAAGCGCTTCTTCCGGCAGATACCTTTTGACAGTATCCCGTACCGCCTGTTCTACCATCGTCAGGATCTGTTCGCGCAGATCCTCCCCGTTGAGCACCTGATCCCTCTGCTTGTAAATGATCTCACGCTGACGGTTCATCACATCGTCGTATTGCAGAACGTTTTTCCGGATACCAAAGTTTCTGCCTTCCACCTTTCTCTGACTGCTTTCAATCGATTTCGTCAGCCAGCCATTCTCAATCGGCATATCTTCGTCCACTTTCAGGGTATCCATCAAGTTCTGAATCCGTTCGCCGCCAAACAGACGCATCAGGTCGTCTTCCAGCGAAATATAGAACCGGCTCTTTCCGGGGTCGCCCTGACGTCCCGAACGTCCGCGCAGCTGGTTGTCGATACGCCGCGATTCGTGGCGTTCCGTACCAATAATATACAGTCCGCCGAGCTCGCGGACCTCTTCCGCTTCCGATTTGATCTGTGCCTTGTATTTTTCATTCAATTCCTGGAATGTCTTTCGCGCTTCCAGGATTTCCGGGTCCTGCGTCTCCGAATATCCCGTCGATTCACTGATGAGTTCCTCGCTGAACTGCATCCGGCGCATTTCCGCTTTTGCCATATATTCCGCGTTGCCGCCTAACATGATATCGGTTCCGCGTCCTGCCATATTCGTTGCAATCGTCACTGCATTGCGATGACCTGCCTGGGCAACGATCTCCGCTTCCTTCTCGTGGTATTTCGCGTTCAACACTTCATGCTTTACCCCGCGTCGGTGCAGCATCGAACTCAACAACTCCGATTTTTCAATCGAGATCGTGCCAACCAATACCGGCTGACCCTTTTTGTTGTGCTCAATAATATCGTTGATGACCGCATCAAACTTCGCTTTCTCCGTCTTGTAAACGACGTCCGGCATATCCTCGCGAATCATCGGACGGTTTGTCGGGATTTCCACGACATCCAGCTTATAGATCTCGTTGAATTCGGCTTCTTCGGTCATCGCCGTACCGGTCATGCCAGAAAGCTTATTATACAACCGGAAAAAGTTCTGGAAAGTGATCGTCGCCAGAGTCTTGCTTTCCCGCGCGACTGTTACGCCTTCCTTTGCCTCGATCGCCTGGTGCAGCCCTTCGTTGTACCGCCGGCCATACATTAGACGTCCGGTAAATTCGTCAACGATGATGACTTCGCCGTCCTTGAGCACATAGTCGATATCCCTCTGCATCACGCCGCGCGCCTTGATTGCCTGGTTGATATGATGCTGCAGCGTAATGTTGTCGGCGTCGGTAAGGTTGTCCACATGGAAGAACTCTTCCGCTTTCTTCACGCCGTTTGGGGTCAGCGTCGCGGTCTTGGCTTTTTCATCCACCAG
>CALWKP010000275.1 GCA_944381295.1 uncultured Clostridia bacterium
ACTCCTGCGTGCCCATAGCTCCCGGTGCAATTTCATATTTGTCAAAGCAGATAACAGGATTCCCCGCTTCGTTGATATAGAACCCAGTATCCTCCGTCACACCGGTGAATCCCATGTCTCCTTCAAAATAAACAGCGCCGTCTTTTTCCACACGTTCTGCCATCTGAGCGCGGATACTTTCATCGGCAATGGTTTTGTAATCGGGTCCGAGCACATCTTCCAAAGTAAGCTCATTGCCGGTTTTCATGTCGATGTTGTAGAAATACCGCTTTACATTGGCACTGGCCATGGTTTCAATATGAGTGATAACGAACGACAGGATTTCTTCATCAGAACGCATGATCTCGTAATCGATATCCAGAGAATGGTGTCCGGTTTCCGGCACCGACCCAAACTCCTCCACATAATCGTCGTAAGCACCTTCAGTTTCCTTTTGGACCTGTTCAACGATTTGGTCGATGTGTTCCTGAATCTCTGCGTTGACGCGTTCTTCCAGGGAAGGCATTCCTGTTCCGCTGACCGCGGGAATCTTGACTTCGATATCCGCAATATTATTGTGTTGTGTGTATTCCCGGAAAGTAAATACGCGGGCAATGTTTCCGAGGACCGGAACATTTGCAGCAGCTTCTGCAAATACCTGGTTGGTGTTAAGCGCAACCAGAAACATCGCACAGCAAGCCGTAGCTAAGATCAGGCTATTGCGGCCGAAATGATGGCGTGGCTTGCGCATGCGTGCTTCGCCTTGTGCAATGGCTTTCTGAACACGCCGGGGTAATTCTTCTGGAATTTCGATTTTTTGATATTCCTGTTTTGCCTTTTCGGTGAATTCACTTTTCCTCATACTCTCACTCCTCACTGATGGAAATTTTCAATAGGTTTAATCCGCGGTACAGCCGTGTTTTCACAGTGTTGAGATTTAATCCGGTGACCGCAGCGATTTCTTCCAGCTTCATATCCTCGAAAAAACGAAGGAGGATGATGGTGCGCAGCTTGGGAGGAAGGCTGTCGATTGCACGGAGCAAATCAATTTTCTGCGGGATATCCTTTTCTTCATAGACCGCCGACTCAGAAAGGTCCTCCTGAACCACCGAACGTTTTGAACGGCGCAGATTCCCTAAAGCTTCGTTGACCAAAATACGGTAAAACCAGGTCCTGAGGAATTCAGGATTTCTGAGTTTGTGTACCTGTGACATGGCTTTGACGATAGCATCCTGGACAACATCCAAGGCGTCGTCGGGATTCTTGGTATAGCTGTATGCCAGACGGTAGAAATCATTTTGGTGGTCTTGAATATATTCTTTTAACAGCTCAGCCGGCTCAGCTGGATAAATAGAAATCAATGAGAAGGACCTCCTCGAAATAGAAACCGTTCCCGAGACGGTGAAGGGAAACGGATTGAGTTGCAACTGTCTATTAGATGTCTGGAAAATGCAAAAAGTTTTAAAAATGGGAAAAATTGTTTTAGAGGAAACGAAAACAGAGGAAATTATGCCGGAAGAAAAAAGATTCCCTCTTGACTTTTCCGGAAATCATGCTATGATTATAGCAAATTGATAGGAAAAAAAGCAAGGAAAAGGAGAGTAAGCAGCGGATGCTTTCAGAGAGCCCTCAGGCGCTGAAACGAGGGTAAGCGGGAACCTGCTGAACATGGCCTTGGAGCTTCGCACCGAGAGAGGAAAAATACTCTTTAGGCTGCGACGGGAACTCGCCCGTTACAGCGGAAAGCTGTCGCCGATCATGTGCCGCAGCTTCATGAGCCGGAACCTGTGAAGGTTTCGGGAAATCCGGGTGGTACCGCGGGAGCAGGCTCTCGTCCCTGAGTAAGATCAGTGACGAGGGCTTTTTTGTTGCCTTTGGATATCATACCATGATGGAACGATTTGGGCAAGGAGGCGTTTTTGTGGAAAAGGAAATTATTATCCAGATTCAGGACCTGGAAAAGACGTTCCGGACAAAATCTGGGGATGTCCATGCGCTCCGGGATATCAATCTCGAGATCCGGAAAGGGGATATTTTCGGGATCATCGGGATGAGTGGTGCAGGAAAGAGTACACTGGTACGTTGCATCAATCTTCTGGAAAAGCCGACAGCGGGAAAAGTGATTTTCGACGGAATTGATATTTCCGGGTTGGAAGATGCGGAACTGAGAAAAATGCGCCGGTCGATGGGAATGATTTTCCAGCAGTTCAATCTGCTGATGCAAAAGACAGCGGAAGAAAATATCTGTTTTCCGTTGGAGATCGCAGGGGTAGACAAACGCAAGGCGAAAGCGCGTGCCAAAGAATTACTGGAACTGGTCGGGCTGTCAGATCGGGCAAAATCGTATCCGTCACAGCTTTCCGGGGGACAAAAGCAAAGGGTAGCGATTGCGCGTGCGCTGGCTCCCAACCCGAAAGTCATCTTGTGCGATGAGGCAACCAGCGCTCTGGACCCGGTGACAACAAATTCGATTTTGTCGTTGCTGAAGGACATCAATCGGAAGCTCGGTGTTACGGTAGTGATTATCACGCACGAGATGGATGTGATTGAAAAGATCTGTAACCGGGTTGCGATTATTGACAGCAGTCATATCGCGGAGAGCGGCAGCGTGGAGGAGATCTTTTTCAAACCGCAAACTGAGGCGGCACGCCGGTTGGTATATCCAGAGGGGGATCAGCTCACGCAATTTGGTCCGGTTGCGGAACAGGCATGCTGGAGAATCGTGTTTGATGGGAATTCGTCGTTTGAACCGGTGATCGCGGGGATGGTTTTGGAATGTAAAGCGCCGGTCAATATTTTATTTGCGGATACGAAGAATATTGACGGGAAAGCATTTGGACAAATTGTCGTTCAGCTTCCGGAAGATGTGGACATTGCGGAGCGGATGCTGAAATATCTGCGCAGCAAAAACCTGACGGTAGAGGAGGTGCGGGGATATGCTGGATAGTCAAATGATTTGGCTGCTGGTGCAGGGAATCGGAGAAACCTTGTACATGACATTAGGGGCAACATTGTTTTCTTATGTCATTGGGCTGCCGCTTGGGGTGATCCTGGTGGTGTGCGCGAAGGATGGTATCAAACCGTGTTTGCCGGTATATCGGGTATTGGATGTGATTGTAAACCTGACGAGATCGATCCCGTTTTTGGTGCTGGCGGTATGGATTATCCCGTTCACGAGGTTGATTACCGGGACATCAATCGGTTCAACGGCAATGATCGTACCACTGGTACTTGCAGCGGCGCCGTTTGTGGCACGTCTGGTAGAGTCGTCGCTGTTGGAACTTGACAAGGGGATCATTGAAGCAGCGCAATCGATGGGGGCAAGCAATTTCCAGATTATTTGGAAGGTGATGCTTTCAGAATCGAAGCCATCTTTGCTCAATGGCGCGACGATCGCGGTAACAACGATTCTGGGCTATTCGGCGATGGGTGGATTTGTCGGTGCAGGAGGCCTTGGCGCGATTGCTTATAACTATGGGTATTACCGTTATCAGACGGATATCATGTTGATCACGGTGATCCTGCTGGTGATCATCGTACAGGTGATGCAGGGATCAGGAAATAAGCTCACATCCCATGCGGATAAACGCAAGATCTGAGCATACAAATTCCGTTGCCCTCTGGAGACGGGAAGAGAACCGAAACCTGACTTGTCTGAAAAAGAATCCCAATGGCTTTTTGATAGCCTTTCGAGAGAAACCAAGTAAAAAATTGGAGGATGAAAGAGATGAAAAAACTTATTGCATTAGCACTTTCGTGTGCGCTCTGTTTCGGAGCATTTGTAGGATGTGCGGGAGGGACCGATGACAAAACAGTGAAAATAGGCGCAACGCCGACCCCGCATGCGGAAATTTTGAAGCAGGCAGTGCCGCTGATGGAGGAAAAGGGATACAAGCTGGAAATTCAGGAATTTAATGATTATGTACTGCCGAACACAGCGTTGAATGACGGGGAACTGGATGCAAACTACTTCCAGCATATTACTTATCTGGCAACGTTTAACGAGGAACAGGGAACAAATCTGGTATCAGCCGGTCTCATCCATTATGAACCGATGGGGATTTATGCAGGACGGACAACTTCTCTGGAAGAATTGCCGGACGGGGCAAAAGTAGCGGTGCCGAACGATACGAGCAATGAAGGCCGGGCCCTGATGCTGTTGCAGGAAAATGGATTGATTAAATTGAAGGATGGAGCCAACACATTGGCGACGGTGCTGGATATTGAAGAAAATCCTAAAAACCTGGAAATCGTAGAGATCGAGGCGGCACAGCTGGTGCGTGCGTTGCCGGACGTGGATATTGCAGTGATTAACGGAAACTATGCCATCCAGGGTGGTTTGAATATTTCGGACGCGATTACGCAGGAATCGCAGGATTCGGCAGCAGTACAGGAATATTATGCGAATGTGATTGCAGTGCGTGAAGGCGACGAAAATCTGGAGAAGATCAAGGCATTAGTGGAAGTTTTAAAGAGTGATGAGATCCAACAGTATATTCTGGATACTTATAATGGGGCTGTGATCCCGGTATCCTGACAAAAAAGAGGCGCCCGCCCCCGGAACCTTGACAGGCCGGAGGCGGGCGCTTTTTGAAAGCAGGTTTCTTATTTCGTCAGGAGCGAAAGGGTCATAAGCGTACTCTCTAAAAAATCCTGGATTACCACTTTTCCCAATGGACCCGGTTCGGCTCCCATTTGGATTCGGGGTTAGGAGATGTGCAGGATTCTTTTAGAGGATATCCGAAAGCCAAAATCGAGTGGGGAATGATATGCTCAGGCAGACGGAAGAGAGAGGTCTGTTTCTGGACACGCTCCATTTGGGGCCAGGTCCCCAACCATACGCTGCCAATCCTCAATGCGTGTGCGGCAAGAGTCATGTTCTGTGCTGCAATCGCGCAGTCGATAACCCAATAT
>CALWKP010000276.1 GCA_944381295.1 uncultured Clostridia bacterium
GTTGTCATCAGGCTGGCGTCATCTCTGGAATCCATTCTTGCGGAAAAGAGGAATTTCTCATTCAAAAATGTGCAGAGGAAACCGATCTGGATTATGTAAACCCCTTAGAGCTTCCTCCCATGGGAGACTGTACGATTTCCGGCATCCGGCAAAAAATTGGGGAAAAGCTCTGTCTTATGGGAAATCTTCACACAACAGATACGATGTTGTTTGGAAGCGAAGAAACTGTCCGGCGGGAAAGTTTGCAGGCAATTCTCGACGGCGGAATCCACGGGAATTTTATTCTTTCCACAGGAGACCAACCCGGCCGCGATACTCCTGACCGCAATATTTTTGCTATGGTGGATATTGCAAAACGATTTGGAAAGTATCCCTTAGACCTTGAAGCAATTCATGAAGAACTTAAACGGCTGGAAAACAGTTGATTCCTTTGCTGTTAGGGGGGATAGTATGACTTCCAAGGAGCGAGTATTCCTTGCCTTGAACCATCAGGAAGCTGACTGTGTCCCTTTGGACATTGGCGGCATCAACAATACCTGTATGCATCAAATCATAGAAACTCAGCTAAAGCGGGAATTAGGCCTTGAAGATCACGGCACAATCGTCAAGGCTTATGGACAAGGCGTCGTCATCCCGGACAAAAGTGTCGTAGATTATTTTGGTGTGGATACTTGCTGTATTTATCTGAACGAGACACGTCCGTGGATCAAAAATCCCGATGGCACATTTACCGATATGTGGGGTATCCGGCAAAAGAAAAGCCCGGATGATTTTTACTATGAAATGTGCTCCCATCCTTTGGAAAAAGCAGAATGTGTTAAAGATTTGGACCGTTACGAATTTGAGCCTCCCACAGAATTCATGCTGGAAGGATTGACGGAACGGCTTGCTGAAAACCAGGATAAATTCTGTATTCTGGAAGGCTTCCGGGAACCTATGGTCGGACTTCCTTCCTGGCTGAGAGGAATGGAAAATTTCTATGCCGATCTCATTCTTGACAAAGGCTTTTCGGATGCGCTGCACGAAAAAATTTTTGCGTATTACCGGTTGCTCATTGATTTTGTCATGGAACGTATCGGGCCGCAGATCGACTTGGTCAAATTTGCCGACGATATGGGTACCCAAACAAGCCTGCTGCTTTCCCCCGAACTCTACCGCAGCAGGATCAAGCCCTTTCAGGAACGGCTGTACCGTTATGTAAAAGAAACCTATCACAAAAAAATCCTCCTCCACTCCTGCGGTGCTATCCGTCCAATTATTGGGGATCTCATAGAAATCGGTGTAGATGCCCTGAATCCCGTACAGATTTCTGCCTCTGGCATGGATCCCCTCTCTCTCAAAAAAGAGTTTGGTGAAAAAATCACTTTTTGGGGAGGAGGCGTTGATACGCAAAGCGTCTTGAATCGCGGAACGCCGGAAGAAGTCCGGAAACAGGTAAAGGAGAATCTCGAAATATGGAAGCCCGGCGGCGGATATGTCTTTGCACAGGTCCACAATATCCAACCAGGTGTTCCTATGCAGAATATTATCGCAATGTATGAAACCTATGCCAAGTATGCTGCTTACAGCTAACCAAGGAATAAAACCTCAGAGGTGAGAACAATGAAAGGGATAAGACTTCAAGCCCCGTGGCAGATTGGAACAGTTGATCTAAAGCCGCCTGTTGTTCAAAACGATCAAGCACTTATAAAAGTCAAATCCGTAGGCATTTGCGGGTCTGATATCAACGCTTTTCGGGGAAACAACCCTCTGGTAACATACCCCCGGATCATTGGTCATGAAATTGCAGGGGAAGTCCTTTCCATTCCCAACGACAACCCCAAAGATATCCATCCCGGAGACCGTGTTATCTTGGACCCTTACCTATACTGCGGCCATTGCTATCCCTGTTCTATCGGGCGTACAAACTGCTGTGTGGAGCTGAAGGTTTTAGGTGTCCATGTTGACGGCGGGATGGTGGAATTTCTAGGGCACCCTGCAGACATGTTGGTAAAAGTTCCGGACTCTCTGCCATGGGAATTGGTGCCCATGGCAGAACCACTGACGATCTCTTTGCATGGCCTGCACCGGGGGAGACTGGCTGCCGGAGAACATATTGTCATTCTGGGCTGCGGACCTATCGGCCTTTTGGCTGCTGCGGCAGCACTAACCTTTCAGGCTATCCCGATTGTCATTGATCCCGTTGCGGAGCGTTTGAAAAAAGCTTCCGAATTTGGTGTAGAGTATCTCATCAATCCCAATGAGGAAGACCCGGTTCAGAGAGTCCGCCAGATCACCGGCGGAAGAATGGCCGAAATGATATTGGAAGCCTCCGGCGCCAACTCCGCTATACGTACCTCTTTGGATTTGGTATCTCATGCAGGGCGGATCGTCCTCACCGGATGGCCTAAAGAACCGACCAAAATCCCTACGGATATCATCACAAAAAAAGAAATCGACATTCGCGGAGGACGTACCAGCGCAGGGGAATTTGAAGAAGCTCTCTTTATGATGGCAAACGGAATGATTCCTGTAAGAGAAATTTTGACAAAAACTATCTCTCTGGAAGAAATCCCTGCTGCGGTTATCGATATTGAAAAACACCCAGAGAATTATTTAAAGGTTCACGCTCTCCTGAATTGACAGTTCTGCGCAATATCCCGAGCACAGAAAAGAGCCCTTTACAGATTTTCCATTCTGCAAAGGGCTTTTTTGTCTTCAAATGCGGATGGATCCTTTTCTTCCATGCCGTGGAATATCTTCTCAAAAATCCCGACAGCATCTCCGAGCGGATTCCATCAGATAAACAATATTTTCTGGAGGAACATCCGCCTGAATATTATGGGCTGCTGCAAAAATATAGCCCCCGTCTTTTCCCAAAGTTTCCATCAATCGGCATACCTCCTCATCAATTTGCTCTTTAGACAGTCTCGGTAAAATCTCCTGTGTATCGAATCCTCCATGAAATACTAGGAATTTCCCATATTGAGCCTTTATGTTTTGAAAGTCCATCCCCCTTGCCTTGGGCTGCATTGGATTTAAAATGTCTACCCCGCAACGGATCATCGACGGAATCAACTGCACAACGCTTCCACAAGAATGATGCAGGTAGGCTCCAGAAAAGTATTGTTTTGTCAACGCAATCCTTTTTTCAAAGAATGGCGCTATCAGCTGATCAAACATTTCCGGGGAAAAAAACGGACCGTTTTGAGTAGCAAAATCATCTCCGCTGGAGGTGTATTGGATGTACGGTCCCAAGGCTTGATAGTATTTTTTGATGACCTTTTGCTGATAGTCCCAAAAAATCTCAAAAAAACATGTGACAAATTCCGGTTCCAACGCCATTTTCATTAGAAAGGTATCAAACCCAAAAAGCCAACACCCCATTTCAAATATTCCATAAACAG
>CALWKP010000277.1 GCA_944381295.1 uncultured Clostridia bacterium
AATCGGGGAATCATAATATTTTTCAGAGCATTTGCACGTTTTTGTGTCTTCTTAATGGCGTCCGCCAAACGGTATACACTATTTTCTACTTCAGCAAGTTCGGCAGTCAACTGTTTCACATTAGAGAATTTCAAATAGGCATCGTCAAGCAGAGAATTAGTGGAGTTTAATCCAAAGGGGATGGAGGCGGAAGAAGGTTCCAGCGCTACCATGGGGATTTCTACTCCCATGACACTACGATATGCAACATTCAAGCCGTTATCGATCGGAACAGTTTGAGAAAGTGCACTGCAAATTCCCAAAGTAATATTTGCCATTTGCAGCGCATAATATGCTTCCTCATAGGTCTTGTCGATTTTATCCTGGAGTGCATTTGCACGATCAATCAGAGACATCATCTCACGAATCAGGATATTGCGTTTTCGATCAAGAAGTTCGAATCCGGTCTTTGCAAGAGCAAGGGATTTCTTTGTTGCGAGCAGATTACCTTTGGTTGGGACGACCTGATTGCTCATTTCGCTTCACCCCCGCCTTCGGAAGGGGTATCATCATCGGACGGAGCAGCATTTTTTTCTTCGTAAGGTGCGAAATACTTGTCAAGAATTGCGTCGTCAACGCGGTCCAGCTCGGAACGCGGCAGACTCGAAAGTAATTTCCACCCAAGATTCAAGCTTTCTTCGATACTGCGGTTTTCATTAGGTCCTTGGCTGACAAATTGCTGTTCAAACAACTTGCCGAATTCAAGATATTTTTTATCAATAGGAGAAAGTTCTTCTTCACCGATAACAGAAGCCAGACTTCTGGCATCCATTACTTTTGCATAGGATGCAAACAGCTGATTTTGCAGTGCAGAATGGTCTTCACGTGTATAGCCTTTCCCGATACCATCCTTCATCAAACGTGACAGGGAAGGAAGTACAGAAACCGGAGGATAAACTCCGCTGTTATCCAGAGACCGATCCAAAACGATCTGCCCTTCTGTGATGTAACCTGTCAAGTCAGGGACAGGGTGCGTTACGTCGTCATTAGGCATGGTAAGAATCGGAATCTGAGTCACAGAACCTTTTTTACCACGGACCATACCAGCGCGCTCATACAGAGAAGCCAAATCAGAATACAGATAGCCGGGGAACCCTTTTCTGCCTGGGATTTCCCCTTTGGAAGAACTGAATTCGCGCAATGCTTCTGCATAAGAGGTCATATCTGTCATGATGACAAGAATATGCATGTTCTGTTCAAAAGCAAGATACTCTGCAGCAGTCAACGCACATCGAGGAGTCAGGGTTCTTTCAATAATTGGGTCGTTAGAAAGGTTTAGGAACATGACAACCTTTTGCAGGACACCGGATTCATCGAAAGAACGGCGGAAATATTCCGCAACATCGTTGCTGACACCCATGGCGGCAAAGACAATGGCGAAATTATTTTCGCTGCCTTCATCCGTAATTTTTGCCTGCCGGGCGATCTGAACGGCAAGCTCGTTATGCGACATACCGGACCCTGAGAAAATCGGGAGCTTTTGGCCACGAATCAATGTCATCAGGGTATCAATGGTAGAAACGCCAGTATTGATATAGTTCCGGGGATATACCCTGGAAACGGGGTTAATAGGGGACCCGTTGATATTCATTTTTTTCTGAGGAAAAATTGCGCCCAAACCGTCAATAGGACGTCCCGCACCGTTAAAGACACGGCCCAGGATTTCAGGGGAGAGAGGCAATTCCATCGGACGGCCGCGGAGCCTTGTCCTGGTGTTGCCCAGAGAAATCCCCCTGGTACCTTCAAATACCTGGACGACGATACGTTCGCCTTCCATCTGCACGATCCTGCCTTGACGCATGGAACCGTCGTCTAGGCGGATGTCAACGATTTCCTCATAAGAAGCCCCCTTGACGCCATCCAGCACGATGAGGGAGCCGTTAATTTCTTTTACGCCAATATAATCAAGAATCATAGATTACCGCCTTCTCCGTGCGACCTAGAGTGAGGGAAACCGGCGCGTCCTCGCACGGGAAACGCGCCGCGCTGTTACTTTTAGGCATTGACAATTGCTTCCAAGGTTTTATTAATCTCATCAATATAGTCGTCAAACATTTCAGGTTTGTTGTTCGGAATATCGTATTTCATTTTGACTAATTTATCAAACAAACCTGATTCAATGATCCCGGAAATCGGGACAGAAGCAGAAATTAGCTGCCTTGCCTTCTTATACAAATGAAGGATGACTTTCATCATCAGCTTTTGTTTTTCCAGCGGCACAAAGGTATCGTCCGGATGGAAAGCGTTCTGCTGAAGGAATCCTACACGAATCACACGGGCAATTTCAATGACAAGCTTCTGATCGTCCGGCAGAACATCGGAACCAATCAGCTTTACAATTTCCATGAGTTGGTTTTCTTCCTGAAGAATACTGTTGATCCGTTTCCGGTATTTGATAAAATCTTCCCCGACATTTTTGGCATACCAGGGATCGAGGTCATTGAAATACTCGCTGTAACTGGAGGTCCAGTTAATTGCAGGATAATGACGCGCATAAGCGAGCGCTTTATCCAGCGCCCAGAAACACCGGGTAAACCGTTTGGTATTCTGGGTAACAGGTTCAGAAAAGTCGGAACCCTGCGGAGAAACTGCGCCGATAATCGAAATCGAACCTTCATTGCCGTTCAGGGTATCAACAAAACCAGCACGCTCATAGAATTCCGCTAGACGGGAGGGAAGATATGCCGGGAAACCTTCTTCTGCGGGCATTTCTTCCAGACGTCCTGAGATTTCACGAAGTGCTTCCGCCCAACGGGAAGTGGAGTCTGCCATCATAGCCACATGATAGCCCATATCGCGATAATATTCCGCAAGGGTAATCCCCGTGTAAATGGAAGCTTCACGAGCGGCAACAGGCATGTTGGACGTATTAGCGATCAACACGGTGCGGTCAGTCATTGGGCGTCCAGATTTTGGGTCGATCAATTCTGCGAATTCGTCAAGGACCTGAGACATCTCGTTACCGCGTTCTCCACAGCCAACGTAGATAATGATATCTGCATCGCACCACTTGGCAAGCTGATGCTGAGTCATTGTTTTTCCGGTACCAAATCCGCCAGGAATAGCAGCGGTACCGCCCTTGGCAATCGGGAACAGGGTATCGATGACCCTTTGACCGGTAATCAGCGGGACGACTGGCTGACGGCGTTTTACGACCGGACGCGGCACACGAATCGGCCATTTCTGACAAAGGGTCAGGGAGTGCAAAGTACCTTTCGCGTCCTGAAGAGTCACCACTTCGTCCACAGATTTGTATTTCCCGTTCGGGGCAACTTTTACAACAGTTCCGGACAGATTCGGCGGGACCATACATTTATGTTTGATAATCGCAGTTTCAGGACATTCCGCATAAATATCGCCGCCTTTTAGTTGGTCGCCTTCCTTTACAGTCAAGGTGACATCCCAAAGGCGTTCTTCATCAAGTGAGGAAACGTTGCTGCCGCGATCGATAAAAGAAGAATTTGATTCTTCTGCAATCGCTTTCAGCGGACGTTCGATACCATCAAAAATATTATCCAGGATTCCAGGCCCAAGAGTAACATTCATGGGACTTCCGGTACCATATACCGGTTCGCCCGGCCGCAGGCCAGTCGTTTCTTCATATACCTGGATGGTAGTCAATTGATCGGTAATACCGATAATTTCACCTACCAGCCGTTCTTTTCCGACATAGACCATTTCCATCATGGAAAACGTGCGGGAATTTTTCACCGTCACAACAGGGCCATTAATGCCGTATATGATATCTTGGTTTTGCATTAAATCATCTCCGTTCATCCATAGACGGGGTCATAAACTTAGACCACGGCCATTCCGGAATTTTCTTCAAACCATTCGGCCTGCTCCGCTAACCTGGCATCCAAAGTTTCATCGGCCACAAGCCCCATCTCAAGGTTCTGCGCGCGCAAGCCGCCGATCTCAATCGTCTCGTCAGCATGGAATTCGCACGGAGAGCCAAACGCTTTTTCAATTTGTTTCTGGTATTTCATATCGCGGGGGTTCAGGAATAAAGTAGTAGGTGCCATTCCAGCGTTACCGGTAACAGCCTGTGCAATTTTGGAAGGCGGGGAGGACGGGCTGCCAAATACCTGGGACAATTCCCGGGCAAGTTTTTCGAGCAATTTCTCGTATTGTTCCGTACTGGTGAAATGAATCAGTTGCTGTTTGGCCTTATCAAAAACTTCGTCAGTAATTTTTTGACGTTTTGCAAGCACCTCGCGCTTTACTTCCATTTCACGATGAGCCATCTCACGGGTAATGTTGCTGCGCATTTCGACCATTTCTTTTTGAATCATCCGATATGCTTCAGTCAACACTTCCGTTTCGGCACGTTCCAGTTCACGCTGTTTAAATTCCTCAACCTCACGTTCAATTTTGAGCCGTTGCTCTTCTGCATAGTGGTTGATAGCCAGGTTAAATTTATTTAATTTTTCATCGTTAGAAGCCATAAAATCTATACCCCCAGTCAGCCGCGGGAGCGGCAAAGAAATATGCGTTAGATTTTGACGCCGATTGCCTCGCGGACATAGCGGGTAATGGAGTCTTTGGTACGACCGTTACCATGCCTGTCGGGAATCTCGACAATGAGAGGACGTTTCCGGTTGAGCTTGAGATCATAAACCATTTCGGGGCAAAGACTCAACAGACGCTCTGTAATCAGGATGACAGCGACATCTTCCATGTTGACAGCGTCGGTCAAAGCTTTGCGTACCTCTTCCGGTTCGTGGACAACAACGCCATCGATCCCGGCAAGACGCATGCCCACCTGGGTATCCACATTATCGCTGATAAGATGGAAGCGCATGGAAAACACCTTCTTCCAGAAGATCAGACATGAACATGGCTGAGGATCATGATGGAGATCAGCAAGCCATAGAGAGCGATACCTTCGCCAAGAGCAACGAAGATCAGAGCTTTACCGAAGGCCTTCGGGTCTTCCGAAGTAGCGCCGATTGCAGCAGGAGCAGCAGCAGCAACAGCAATACCACCACCGATACCAGCAAGACCGACTGCAAGAGCAGCAGCAAGCAGACCCATACCATCGGAAGCAGCGCCAGTGACGGCAGCAGCAGTAGTACCAGCGTCAGCAGAAGCAGCGGACACAACAAAAGGAGCCGCCAACGTCACAACGCAGACAAGTATAAAAGTACAAATTTGTCTAAGAACAGCACGACTGGTTTTTTGGCCCTTCTTAACCGATCTGACCGCATAAGCCACAGAGAAAGCAAGGGCTGCCATAGGCAGACAAATTAACAAGATGTTCATAACAATACCTCCTAAAATTTAGGATGAAATATATTTTACCGAGCGGAACAATTATTG
>CALWKP010000278.1 GCA_944381295.1 uncultured Clostridia bacterium
GGATTCGGGAGCGTGCCGCCGGGACAGTTACTTTAAAAATGGTCGTTACCGGCGTAGCGCCCAACGCCAAGGACGCTTCCCGGTAAGACAGCGGGACCGCGCGCATGGAGGTTTCCGCAGTACTGATGATGGTAGGAAGCACCATAATCGCCAGCACGAAAATGACTGCCAGCAGAGAAAGGCCGATTGTCTTTCCCTTAAACGGCGGGAACTCACGGATTGCTGGAACAATCACCATCATTCCAAAGAAACCATAAATGACCGACGGGATACCGGCAAGCAATTCCACTGCCGGACGCACCACACCGGCAAGACGTTTATGGGCGATTTCTGCAAGGAACACTGCCGTCAGCAACCCCACCGGCACGCCCAGAATGACCGCACCGGCAGTCGCGCAGATAGAGGAAAGCGTCAGGGGCAGTGTTCCATATTCTCCGCTGCCAAGGTTCCATTCCGTCCCGAACAGGAACTGGCCGATACCAGCCTGCCAGATTGCCGGAGCACCTGTCATAACCATGTACAGCATGATAAAAAATACAGATCCAACAGACACACAGGCAAACACAAGAAAAATAGACTCGGCAAGACGTTCCACGCCGCGCTGACCCATCGCCAGCAGTGCAGCGGCCAGTCCGGCAAGCAACACCAAAATCATCCCCCATGCATACTCGATGGACACGCGGGTGATATTCCAGGCAATGACTTCTTCCCGGATTCCAGTAGAATTCAGGATGGATACAATCGGCATCACCGCACAAAGAGCGAATGCTGCCGCAGACCATGACGTTTTTTTGAGGAGCAACAAAACCACACCGGCAATCCCCAACACTGGCGCACAAACCGACGCGATCCGCATCATAATCGGAATGGAGATCAGGGCACTGCTGTCATTGGTTTGGATACGCATCCCAGTAGCAGTGACCAGGTTCATCCCGTTGAGGGTGAACTCCTGCCCTCCAAAGTTAAAATAGATATTTGGCAAAAAGAAAAGCACGAGAGGAAGAAGGCCGCAGATCACAGCTCCGGCGAATGCCAAGCGCATCATCAGTTTCCTTCTGGCCCGTGTTTTTTCGCTGATTGCTAATTCCATAATAAGCCTCCTCGACCTCTGTGCATACCCTGCACAGAAAAGTCCTCCCGGACGCAGTTCATGCCCGGCCGCCAGGCCGGACATTCCCCTGCGCGCTATGAAACTGTTTCTCTTATTCCCTTTCCGTGGGGATCAGCTTGCATTCTTCCACGATCGCTTTGCCTTCCTCGGAGTAAACAAAGTCAAACCAAGCTTTGATAACCGGGTCGGATTCGCTGGCACCTTTCATGCAGATCTGTACAAACGGACGGCTGACCGAATAAGTACCGTTGATAATATTCTCATCTGTCGCCTCGACGCCGTCAACTTTCAGAGCTTTCACATTGCTGTTTACGGAACCCAGGGAGATGTAACCGATCCCGTTCGGGTCGCTGGATACTGAGGTAATCACGTCGCCGGTGGCACCAAGTTCTGCGCTGTATACACAGGCTTCCTTTATATCAAAGATGCTTTCAAAGCCGTCACGGGTACCGGACTGTGCATCACGGCCAATCACAGAGATCGTACCATCATTGCCGCCAAGGTCTGCCCAGTTGGTGATTTCACCGGTATAAATTTTGGCGATATCTTCCGAAGTCAGATCAGAGACAGGGTTTTCCGGGTTAACGATAACTGCAATACCATCAATCGCAATGGTGAAAATATCAAAGTTGTCCGGGTTTTCTTCGTCCTTTACATCTCTGGAAAGGTCCCCGATCTGTGCGGTACCGTCACTGACTGCGGTCGGTCCTTCACCAGATCCGCTGCCGCCTTTATTGAACTGTACATCCGGATACAATGCGGTAAATTCTTCGCCAAGTGCGTTGCAAACTTCATTCATGGAAGTGGAACCGGTCAAAGTCAGTTTCCCGCTGATGTCCGCAGTCTGGGATTCTTCGCTGCTCTCTTCTGCCACGCTCGCTTCACTGGACTGTGTGCTGCTTTGTCCCTCGGAAGAGCTCGACGAAGGCTGTACTTCTCCGCTGCATCCTACAAGTCCCATCGACAACGCCATGATCAGCGCCATAATAGATGCTGTAATTTTTTTCATGTTTCTCAAACCTCCAATGTGTTTTCCTTTATGTTACGTTCCACAGTCTACCTTCCCAATGTTAAGAACAGGTTAAGATCAATTTAGATTCCCTTTAAAACCAGGCTTTCTTCCCATCTCTTTTTCCTCCATTCATCAATTGTCCTATAATTCTTGAAAATGCACTGAATTTCTTATATCATAATAACAGAGCGTTGCTTTTCAACAGAGCTGATTTCTGTTTGATGAGGGGTTACCATTGAAATCGGTATTTTGGAAAAAGTTAATTTGCGCGATCCGCCATGTGAAAATTGCACCCCGTATGATTGCTTTGTTCCTCATCGCCTCACTTTTGCCGATCCTGCTCGGTTCTTTCCTGCTGTATGGCCAGGCCAGTGAAACGATGAGTAAAAATATTGATAAGACAGTCTCTTCCATGAATACCCAGTCGGCTGGTTACCTCAGCGAAAAAATCTGTAAAGTTATTTCCGACAGTAAAGAGATCGTTTATTCCGATATCATCCAGCATGTTCTGACCAATTTTGACTCTCGACTCGTTAATGTTTTGTCTTTAAGCCAGGCACAACAGGATTTCCAGCGTCAAATGGGGAAAAATTCTATTTATCATGACTTCGTAACCGAAATCACCGCTTATCTTCCTGATTTCTGCAAGATCGATCTTTATACTCCCAATAAATACCGTTTTAAACCTATTCAGGAAAATTTAGTACAAATTTCCGATGCCTGTAACCAGTCTCCGGGGACTGCCCTGTTTTTTCCTTTAATGCGAGCAACAGCGTCATTCTCTGCCGCGCGGTGCCGAATAAAACTGACTCTTCCATTCTCGGCTATCTGTTGATACGTATTGACGAAAACCGTATTTTCGATTTATCCTCCAGCCGCTGGTGGAAAATTCGATCATCCACGGAATCCAGCCGGATAAGAAAAAACGCGGTCTTATTTCCGTCAAGGGCTATCAGGAAAGCAGCATTCTGGTATTCACTGTCACCGATAACGGAAAAGGGATGAAGAAAGAAGAAACCGGCGATATCCTCTATCGGAACCAGAGCAATCAGGAAAAAGGCCGGTTCAGCAGCATTGGACTGAGCAACGTCAACCAGCGCATCCAGCTGTTATTTGGAACAGAATACGGCTTAACCATCTCGAGTGCAGAAGGGGCTTACACCAAAGTTACGATCCGGCTTCTGCCCGTCAGGGAGGAGTCCTGATATGATCCGAATATTGCTGGTTGATGACGATATCTTCCTGCGTGTAAAGCTGCGCAATCTTCTGGCTACATCCGGACCGGAATTCAGTGTAGTGGCCGAAGCATCCAACGGTGAAGAAGCTGTTGCCTGCATGGAACGTGAACGGCCTCACCTGATGATTAACCGATATCAGCATGCCTGTGATGAACAGCGTGGAATTGATCGGCTATACCGCAGAACATTATCCAGAAATGATGGTTCTCGCATTGAGCTCCTACGACGATTTTTCGTATGTACGCGGAAGCATGAAAAGCGGCGCTTATGATTATCTGTTAAAGCACCAGCTTACCGAAGAAAGTCTGAACGATGTTTTGCAGGAAGCAAAACGCCGTTTTGGGACAGGCGGCAGCAGCAGCGGCCCTCCTGAAAACTCCTGCTTCGTGAATTGCTTCGCAACGGCGAACACCTTCCCCAAATAGAAAAATCGTTTTGGGATCTCCATACAGAGCTCCAAAATGTCCCGTTGCTTTTGGCTGTGGGATGCTTTGATCAAGGAATTCCGGTCAATCGCAATCTTATGATCTGCACCCATTCGATTTTAAGCGAAACCTTGGCGTTCTATAAATGGACGATCCTGGCTGATCTATGGGAGCGGCACCCGGTACTGCGTTTTTCCCCACCAATGGATGCGGGAAACAGGAAGTCTGGGACATTTTAGATCAAGCAAAAACGAATCTGGATCGTATGCTTGGAAACAAACCGTCTTTTCTTGCCGGCAGGCCGTACGGTTCGCTTTGCCACGCAAGTACCTAATATCTCAGTTTATCGGAAAGCCTGAACGCACATCAATCCGCCTGAGTCGGGATTTCTTGCTTGGCAGGACGGCCAAACCAGGAACACGGACCCATTGACGCTAAGTCTTGAGAATTCCCAACGTTTGGAATCTCTGTTACGAAATCCCGACGGACAAAACGTACAAGATTGTTTCTCTGCCGTGTTTGACGGTCTGCCGGTACATGGCGCAGATATTTCCCGTCTGCGTTTTTTGCCTTGGATATTCTTTCCCTTCTCCATTATGCGGTAAAACGGCACCATTTTCCGGACGACCGTATTTTCGGGCATACCAATCCCGTCGAAATTTTACAGAATTCAGACACCGTAGATCAAATGAAACAATATCTTTGCGGATGCTTTGAAGCCTTTTTAGAGTTCTCAAAAGAGCAGACAGAAGAAAACTATGCCAACGAAATCATCAACAAAGCGGTAGCTTTTATCAAGCAGCATTATACCGAGGCACTTTCCCTTCGGGATGTCGCTGCTTATCTTTCTATAAACAGCTCTTATCTGTGCCGTATCTTTAAAAAGGATACCGGAAAAACGATCGTCACCTACATCAACGACTTGAAACTGGCAAAGGTCAAGATGCTCCTGGAACAGGAAGGTTTATCACTCAAAGAGATTGCGATCGATATGGGATTTCAGAATTATAATTATTTTTACATGCTTTTTAAAGAAAAATTTGGAATTTCTCCATCCGATCTGCACAAACACCCGTGACTTTCCCGTTTTTACAGATATGCTGGTTTTTATTGACATTATTGACAATTTGGTTTAAGATATAGTCAAAATATTTAGTTTTATAGTCAAAATCATTAATTTCTTTCCTCTTTTCGCTTCGCTATAATATGTTTTGCAAAAAAACGAAGCAGAGGAAACCAGTATGTTCAAAAGAAAATTATCAGACCTGTTAGCAGGCTTGCTCATGGCAAGAGCTGCCATGAGCGGATGTAATTCCAGCCAGACATCCTCTGGAGATGGCGGAACTTCTTCCGAAAGTTCTTCATCCTCGTCCTCTTCCGGAACAGAGGGAGGGTATATTGGGTCTGGCGATCCTTCTGCCACTACATTGGAACACTGGGCCTTTACCGAACTTTGCAAAACCTTCTACGACAATATGGTCACCCAATGGCATACAGACAATCCTGACCGTCTTATTCGGGTGAACGTCAATGTCCTCCCCTACGACGATATGCATAACAAACTGCAAATTGCGCTCAACTCCGGAACGGGTGCTCCGGATACGGTAGATATTGAGGTTTCCAAGTTCTCAAACTTTACCGAAGGCGATGTCCAGCTGATGGATATGACTTCCTATGCGGAGCCCTATAAAGAATTTGTGGTACAATCCAGACTCGGGCTGTTCAGCCACGACTGAAAATTTTTCAGACTACCAAATATTATCCCTCGATCAGCAATACATTCAACACCGAGGTATTTAACGCGATCTTTGAAAACGGGGCGGACATTCAGGAAACTCTGGACATCGCCCAGGATACTTTGAGCAACGAATTCGCTTACTGAGTATTTGCGGTAACAGGAAGGCGGACGGTAAGTAACAGGCCGTCCGCCTTTTCGGAGAAGGGATTCGTATGTTCAAAAAATTTATTTATTCCACTAAAACAGCCCCTTATGTTTTCATTCTCCCATTTGTACTCACTGTTTTGATTTTCTGGATTTTTCCCATTGGCCGGAGCGCTCTTATGAGCTTTCAGGAAATCCTTCCCGGACAGACGGAATGGATCGGCTTACGAAATTTCCGTCAGCTTTTTGCGGACCGCATCTTTTTGATCTCTGTCCAGAACACTTTAAAGTTTACTGTTGGGATGCTTCTGCTCCTGATTCCAATTCCCATAGTCTTAGTGTGCATTATCAACAGCAAAATTATGAACCATACCAAACTGTTTAAAACCATTTATTTTATCCCCGCTTTAGCGTCTGTCGTGGTAGCCGGCACAGTATTCCGCTTGATTTTTGGGGAAAGCGATACCGCGCTGATGAACCAAGTTTTACAGGCATTTGGCGCTGAACCGATTAAATGGTTCAAACCGGGAGCTACCGGCTACATGGCTTTGCTGATTCTCTGCTGGCACTGGATCGGCGTAAATATGATGTATTATGTTGCGGGGCTGCAAAATATCTCCCAGGATCTCTATGAAGCTGCTTCCATTGACGGTGCAAATTCCTGGCAGCAGCTCACCCGTATCTCTATCCCTCTGCTTAAGCCTACCACCATCTATGTACTTACCATCAGCATCTATGCTGGACTTTCCATGTTCATAGAAAGCTATATGCTTTGGAAGGGGAATAACTCCCCGAGCAATATCGGTTTAACCATTGTCGGATATCTCTACCGTCAAGGCATCGAAAAAATGATATGGGCTATGCTTCCGCAGCAGGACTCTTGCTTCTGGTCCTCATTTTGGTCATCAACCTGATTTAACTCTCCCTTTCTGGGTTTTTCAAAAAGGGGAAACGGTATGAATGCAGCACGTCGGCCATTGGCCAAAATTTCAGCCTACCTCTTATTCCTTTTCGTTGCATTATTTATCCTTCTGCCATTATGGGCACTTTTTCTTGCTACCTTCAAAAACGGAAACGATATGATTCAGCATAGCCTGAATTTATCGATCAACTTTTCTGAACTGCACGTCAAAATTATGGCATGCTCTTTTCCGCAGAAGCTTCCCGCTACTGGATTTGGTACCGGAACAGTATCCTGTTGACCCTTATTCAAGTCCCGCTTACCCTATTAATCAGCGCATGCGTGGCTTACGGCTTTGTAGGATATGAATTCTGCGGGTGCTGTGTGAGGCCGGACGAATTGACGGCGTTTCGGAATATGGCATCTTTTGCCGCAATGGCGATTTTGAATGGTATGACAAGCTGGAATAACTTCTTGTGGCCGTTACTGGCGCTGCGTTCCGAAGAAAAATACACGTTGCCCATTGGCTTAAATACTCTGATTACTCCCTATGGCAATAATTATGACCTATTGATCGTAGGTTCGTTTTTCGCTATCTTCCCCATCGTCATGCTGTTCCTGTTCTTCCAAAAATATTTTATTGAAGGGATGACCGCCGGAGCAGTAAAGGGGTAACTTATATAAGGAGGTTCCATATGACCACACAGGAAAGAATTCAAAAGGCAATTGAGGTTGCCGCAAAAGAGAAACCCGGATACAAAATCACTACCGCAGCGGAGATTCTTCCACTAATGGACGCTTCCCCCTATCGCACACAGCTGGATCTTGCTTACGGTGACCGCGATACCGAACGTCTTGATATTTTTTATCCGGACGGTGAAGGACCGTTCCCGGTCTTTGTCGAAATTCACGGCGGCGGGTTTTATTTCGGACAAAAGCGTTCGATTGAATTTGAACCTTTTCTGTTAGGTCTGAAACGCGGCTATGCATGCGTATCACTGAACTATACATTATGTCCGGATACCCATTATCCGCTTCCTGTCCAGGAAATCAAAGGCGCACTGCGGTTCCTCAAAAAAAATGCGGAAAAATTCCGTCTTGACCCAGATCGCATCGCCGTTTGGGGCGGCTCTGCCGGCGCATTTTTAGCCGCTCTTGCAGTAAACAGCTGTGACACCGGCTTTTTGGAAGAGGATTTATTTGGCAATTCTTCCATCAGCGCCAAACCTGCCGTACTTGCCTTATGGTATGGATTTTATGATTACTTCAATGACCGCCCAGGCAGGGATGACTGGATGTTCCAGAATTTCTACGGGGTTGACGACCTTTCTTCCCATCAGGAATTGATTACGTGTTCCTGCCCCATCAACCATATCACCAATCGGTCTGTGCCGACATTTTTGCAGCATGGGACCGCCGACAACACCGTGCCTTATGAGAAATCGGTCGCCTACCAGAAAGTCCTGAACGCCTATCCCGGCCGGGTTTGCGAAATCGAGCTGCTGGAAGGCGCCGAACACGCGGATGACCGGTTTTTTGCCCCGGAAAATGTAAGCAAGGTGTTCGATTTCATCGACCGCAACCTCCCTCAGAAATAAACAGCAAAGCGCCTCTTTTCTCTGTCAGGGGTAAGGGTCTGAAAATCTAACATTGACCCAAGGGTGGACTTTGGTTAATTTTCCAAAATCCGCCCTTTCTTTTTCTGGAAAAATTTTTGAGTCCCCGGCTTGCATACCGATTCTGCCTGTCGTCATGAAAAGTCCAATCTTTTTTCCCCAGATTCTTGACAGCATCGGAAAACATGCTATCCTTTATTTAGTAGTTTCTCCTTTATAAAACCGCTTTGAAAGCACCATTTTTTCTGCCTGCCGGCTCGATACGGCACGAATCACCGACTGCCTTTTGAAAGAGGAATAGAATGGACAACCGTGATACCTCAAAACGCTATACGGCATGGAAAATCCCGTCCCGCCAGTCTTCTGGGGAACGGCAGTTTCCTGCTGCTCCGGAGAAGCCTTCCGTATCCTCTTTCCAGGATAACGATTTCTATTACGAAATCGAATACGATTCCTGCCCGATCCCCGGTGTCGGCCGGTTTGTTGCAAAACCTCAGAAAATCGAAAAACCTGAGGACGATGCTCTGCGCAAACTTTTCGGACAGATGCGGGAAATCGCGCGGACACACCGTTCCAGCCTTGATTACTCCCGTTTTTTTGACAGCCGCGTTCATTTCTATAACAGTATGATTTTCTATAAGCAGGGCATGTTCATGAAAGACGTCACCGACGACTACTCCGGACACGCGCCGTTTTCCCAATATTTTCCTTCCTATCAAATGATGGGTTACGAACAGCTTCGGACTTATTTTACCTGGCGTACCGCGGTTCGGAAAGGGGAGATTTCTGACATTCCATTTTCTTATGCGTTTGTCTACCTTTACGAATTGCTGAATCATATCGGTGTTTCCAACCCACAGGAAGGGCTGGAGAAACTGTTGTCTTTTTGGAAAACTTTCCGGGAATATCAGCCGGCGATCGACCCTTATGTGCTCCAATGGCTCAAAGAGTACCATATTTATTATGAACTTCCTAGGTCATTCCCCGAGTTTGTCCGGGAAAACAGCCTGACGGAACAGTACCCTCAAATTGCTGACCCCGAGGACCGATTCACCTTGCTCTGTTCCATTTCAGATTATGATATTCGGAAATCCAGATTTTTTTCAGATGGCCGTGAAAAGCTTATTACCGACTGTTTCTATTTCCTGGTGGAACGTCTGGACACCATTTTTCAGGAGCATGGCATTCTTTTGGAGGAATCAATTTTCCATCCAACAAAAAAGATGTCCGTATGGCAGCCATTTAAGAACGCACTTTTTTATCCCTCGCAAAAGCAGACAGACCGGAAGGTCGTGCTATCAAAAAACGAAATTTATGTATGTCAGGAGAATCAATGGTATTTCAGCACTGTGATCACTTCCAAAGGCGGACGGCAGTTCCTCGGCTATCTGTTCAAACAAATAGAGTGTGTCCTGCGAAAACTTCTGCATTACCGGTTTTCCCTGACCGCTAATCTCAATATGGTACACCACCCTGTTCTTACAGACCTGGAACAAGCCGGTCTTGCTTTGGATTCCCTCATTCGGGACCTGGTTGTTGAATTCTA
>CALWKP010000279.1 GCA_944381295.1 uncultured Clostridia bacterium
TCTTTTGTACTGTTGCTTCATCTTCTGTACCGCGCGCCCTCAACCGTTCCTCCAATACCTTCAGTGACGGCGGTACAATAAAGATACTGACGCTATCTGGGCATTTCTTTTTAATCTGCCCGCCTCCCTGGACTTCAATCTCCAGGATAACATCTTTTCCCTCCCCGCGCCAATTCTCAATCGGACCTCTCGGGGTTCCATAATAGTTTCCACAGTATTCCGCATGTTCCAGCATCTTATCCTGCTGGACCATCTCTTCAAATTCTTCCCGTGTTACATAAAAATAATCAATACCATCCTGTTCCCCTTCACGAGGTGTGCGCGTCGTTGCCGATACCGACAGCTTTACCGCACTTTCCATCTCCAGCAGGCACCGTAAGATGGTATCCTTTCCTGCCCCTGAGGGCCCGGAAAATACGATCAGCAGTCCTTCTTCATTCATCCTCTTCCAGCTCCTCATCCGTTATCTCATCATCCCGATCATTTAACCGGTTCGCTACGGTTTCCGGCTGGACTGCCGAAAGAATCACATGATCGCTGTCTGTTACAATAACTGCCCTGGTCCTGCGCCCGTAAGTCGCGTCAATTAACATGCCGCGCTCCTTCGCATCCTGAATGATCCGCTTGATCGGCGCGGATTCCGGGCTAACGATTGCAACCAGCCGGTTTGCTGACACCATGTTACCAAAACCTATATTGATTAGCCTCATTTCCTTCCCTCCTACGGTCATTCAATATTCTGTATCTGTTCGCGGATCTTCTCAATTTCCGCTTTGATATCCACTACCATATAAGCAATTTGGGAATCTACTGCTTTCGACCCAATCGTATTGGCTTCCCGATTCATTTCCTGTACCAGGAAATCCAACTTTCTTCCTACCGGCTCCTCAGATTCCAGCATCGTCTCCAACTGTGCAAAATGGCTCCGCAGGCGCACAGTCTCTTCCGCTACTGCTACTTTATCCGCGAAAATCGCCGCTTCTGTCAACAGCCGCTGTTCTTCAATATTGCTGTCATGCAGCATCTCCGTCAGCCGGGCAAGCAGTTTCTGTTGGTACTCTGCAACAGTCTCCGGCGATCTTTCTTCGATCTTCCCTACCAGTTCCAAAATTGTCTTGGCACGCCCTGCAATATCTTCTTTCATCCGCTGCCCTTCTCGGCGGCGCATCTCAAAAAAACCTTCCAGTGCCTGATCGGTCACTTCTCGTACACAATTCCAGATAACGTCCTCGTCTTCCGGACTTTTGTGAATGGTAAAAATGTCCGGATACCGTGCTATTGTGGTTACTGTGGTATCATCCAACAGTCCATACCGCTTCGAAAGTTCCCTCAGCGCATTGAGGTATCCCCCTGCCAGAGAATGATTAACCAGAACCTGTGCTTCGGTATCCTCCAAAGTCTCAATAGACACAAAAACATCTACTTTTCCACGTGAAATTTTTCCTTGCAGATAGGATTTCAATTTTTCTTCCAGAAACCCGTATCCCCGCGTCACTCTTGAAGAAAACTCAAAATATCTGTGGTTTACCGATTTTACTTCTACGATGATGCCGCGTCCATTGACAATCCCTTCTTGCCTGCCATAACCCGTCATACTTTTTATCATGGCGACTCATCCCAACTCTACTAAAATTCCATCTCTTTACAAAAGAGCATTATTATTTATATTACCAGTTTTCCCACATAATTGCAACCAAAACGTATCAGAAAATTGTTAAGGCATCAAAAATGAGCAGAAAAAAGCAGGGAATCCGGTTTTCCGGAACCCCTGCACTTTTCTCCCAAATTTATTCCACGCTGCACGATACCGGCGTATACCCGGCTTCCTTCACCGCATCCATCAGCACCGCATCGGGAACGTCTTTGGTCAAAGTCACTTCCGCTTGTTTTTTCTCCAGGTCAACCACAGCTTCCTGTACTCCGTCCACCCCTGCCAGGGCTTTTTGCACATGCATCTGACAATGGGCACACATCATTCCATCTACTTTCAATACTTTTTTCATCATGCTCTTCCTTTCTTTTTCTTCCAGCTGATCACTGGTACATTGTTTTGCTTCGGTCACAGGGATCACCCTTACTTCCGCTTCTTTTTTCCCTTTAAAAAATCTCAGCCTCAGTGCATTTGTCACGACACACACGGAACTCAGACTCATGGCTGCCGACCCAATCATTGGGCTTAACCGCAGGCCGAAAGCCGGAAAAAAAGCTCCGGCTGCAACAGGGATTCCCAAAACATTATAGAAAAACGCCCAGAACAGGTTCATATGAATGTTCCGGACAACCGACCGGCTTAACTCAATTGCTGTTACGACATCTCCCAGGGAATCTTTCATCAGCACCACATCTGCCGATTCGATCGCAATATCCGTACCCGCGCCGATAGCAATACCGATATCCGCCCTCGTCAGGGCAGGCGCATCGTTGATCCCGTCGCCGACCATCGCAACTTTGTGCCCTTTCTCCTGAAGGCCGCGGATCTTCGCTTCCTTTTCCGTCGGCAAGACATCCGAAACAGCCTCTTCAATCCCTAATTCTTTCCGGATCGCTTCCGCAGTCACTTGATTATCCCCTGTCAGCATCACCACATGCAATCCCATTTCTGAAAACCTTCGGATCGCTGCGCGGCTTGACTCCCTGACGGTATCCGCTACGCCGATGATCCCTATGATCCTTCCATCCCGCGCGAACAGCAAAGGCGTTTTCCCTTCTTCCGCCAACTTCC
>CALWKP010000280.1 GCA_944381295.1 uncultured Clostridia bacterium
GCCATGAACTTGACTTACTTACAAAAGGCTTTGGAATCACTTTCAGATTCCTCTATCCCAAACGACCAGGAAAGGAGAAATTGGATTCCTTTTGACCTTTTTAGGAATCCGTACGGAAGCCTATGCAAAAAACTGTTTTAGTTACCGGAGGTTCTCGCGGAATCGGAAAAGAAATTGCTGTGCGCTTTGCTAAGGCTGGTTATAACGTCGCTGTCAACTACTGTTCCCATGAAGCGGAAGCCGTACGTACGGTAAATCTGCTGAACACTTTCGGGGGTGCATTTCGTATCGACAACGTTACCGCTATCCGCGCTGATGTTTCAGACCCTGATCAAGTCCAATCTATGTTTGAGCGCATCCATGGCACCTTTGGCGGCGGAGTAGATATCCTGATTAACAACGCCGGTATCGCGCAGCAAAAGCTGTTTTCTGATATTTCCGAACAAGACTGGGATCGCATGTTTGACGTCAATGTCAAAGGGGTTTTTCACTGCTGCCAATGTGCACTTCCTCACATGATTCATCGGAAAGCCGGAAAAATCATCAATATTTCTTCTATGTGGGGACAGGTTGGAGCATCCTGTGAGGTCCATTACTCCGCTTCCAAGGCTGCCGTGATCGGGTTTACAAAAGCCCTTGCCAAAGAACTGGGACCCTCAAACATCCAAGTCAACTGTATTGCCCCGGGGGTAATCTCCACTGACATGAACAGCCATCTTGATGAGGAAACGATGGAGTCTCTTCGTCAGGATACCCCTCTGGAACGCATTGGCAATGTCAAAGATGTGGCATCTGCTGTCATGTTTTTGGCGTCTAAAGAAGCCGATTTTATTACTGGCCAAATTCTTGGCGTAAATGGTGGTATGATTATCTAAATTTGGAAAGGAGAGGGTATCTTTATATGAAGTTTTTGGAAAGTCCGCATTTGTGTAAAAAAATTACTGGCGCAATGATTGCCTTATCATTTCTATGGATTTGTGGCTGCATGACGCTTCCTGTCGCTGCCGAGCAACAACAATCCTTCCTTTCCTTTGATACTCCCGCTTTATCCCTGAACCAGGGAGATTATCGCGAGATCCGTGTGGATTTTTCGGAAGGTATCCCGGAAAATTGGGAAACTATCGCGGGAGAAGGAATCCTTTGCGAAAAATTGGACAAGCAAGCAGATTCTGCGGGATATCTTCGGGTAACCGCATTGGAACCTGGGAAAACGCATGCCGGAATCCGCACTTCGGACGGTGAGTTTCGGATTCCAGTAACAGTGAGCTCTTCCGATCTTGCGATGGATACCGTTTCAGAAATCCTGCTCGAACCAGGACAGCGTTACGGGTTTCTGGTAAGTGGTATTTCTGAAGCATCCTCTCTGGAAGTGACGGCAGATGGAATGTCGCTCTCCGAAGTAGAACGGGACGGACTACCTGACGGCACCCGCTACTTTGAAATTGAAGCGGATTCTGCTGGAAGGTTTCGTGTTACAGCAGAAACGGAGGATGATCTGGTGGCATTTCCGGTTCTGGTGACAATTCCAGAAATGATGCAGCGTGCGCAAGAATATTCCAGCCCTACGGAATATCTGGTGATGACCGACCTATCCACACAGATCACGCGGGTATTTTCCGGAGAAAAAGGAGCATGGGTTACCGAAAAAATTTATCTATCCTCTTCCGGAGCTCCCGGCATGGAAACTCCTACCGGGGTATTTCATGTACAGGGACGTGGAAGCTGGTTTTATAATTCCAGGTTAGAATCCGGAGCCAAATGGTATGTTGGATTTTATGGGGATTATCTCTATCATTCCCTGCCTATGGACGCTTCACAAAATATTACTGACGAACGTCTTGGAGAACCCTTATCTCATGGCTGTATCCGTTTACGTGTGGAGGATGCCAAATGGATGTATGACAATATTCCCACACGCACTACTGTTGTGATCTATGAATCAGAAACCTGAGTGCATCCACGCGGCGGCCCGCCCACGCGCTGTTTCACAGCGTGTGGGAAGCGTCTGTCTCTTCTTCAAGAAGAGACAGACGCTTTTTCCGGGATCTCTGATCCCGGAAGCGGGCCGCCGCGCAAGTGTTGCTCTAGTGCCAATACTTATACAGAAGGTGCAGTTATGCTGATCTCCAAACAAGGTTCGATCATCGAAGTGGACATTCATGGAATGCGTACAGACGAGGCCATGCGCCAGCTGGAGTTCGTGATTTCACGTGCAGGGACACAAGTCCGTGAAATTGTTGTGATTCATGGGTACAGCCATGGCCACGCTCTAATGGATATGGTTCGAACCAGTTTGCATCATCCTCGTATTTCCTGTAAACTTCCTTCTCTCAACGCTGGAAAAACCCGAATCTTACTAAAATAGGAGGCTCTTATGTCATTTCATCCCATCGATTTGGATACCTGGCCGCGCAAAGAATATTTTGACCATTATTTCAGCCAGGTTCCCTGTTCCTATACCATAACATCCGATCTTGACATTACTCTCTTACGCCGCTACCATTACCGTCTTTATCCCACCATGTTGTATTTTCTTGCTCAGAAAGTCAACGCACATCCGGAATTTCGCACCGGTTTCAATCAGGAAGGGGTTCTTGGTGTTTTCGATCACATGGACCCAAGTTATACGATATTTCATCCATCCACCGAAACGTTTTCCAATATCTGGACCGAATACACTTCTGACTATGCAGAATTTTGCCGCAGATATGATTCCGATCAAAAAAATTATGGTATGGTGGAACAGTTTCAGGCAAAACCAGGGGAACCTGAACATGTTTTTCCGGTCTCGATGATCCCATGGGTTACTTTTTCCAGTTTTGAACTTCATCTGCCACAAGGAAATCGTTATTTATTTCCCATTTTTACTATGGGGAAATTTGTTGAACAGAACGGTTCTGTTTTACTCCCCATTTCGATTAGAGTTCATCATGCGGTATGTGATGGATTCCACACTGCACGCTTTCTTAACGAACTTCAAGAAACTCTATCGCAAATTAACCCGGAGAGATTTCCTCTCTAACGATACCACCTAAATTTTTTCTATTCTCTTAATTTTCTAAAAAAACAGGACGAAAGCTTAAGCCTTCGTCCTGCTTTTTTAGATATGTTATTTCATTCGAGATGGTTGTTTTCAAAGCCGCCTTCCAGTTACTCCTCTTCTTCCGAGGAAAGGACTCCGCCTTCTGGAATACTATCCTCATAAATAAACCGGATCACTTCTTCTGAGTTTTTTTCCAAATCCGGAACCAGCACATCATTATTCGGTACTCCGCCGATAACCGCTTTTGCATTGGTATATCCATCGTCTACCGGCAGTCTGTTCTGTGCTATCGGGTAATTCAAATAGGTCAGCGAATTTGCCGCAAGAGACAAGATTTCATTTTTGCTGATATTCGTGGTGATCTCCCCGAGAGCACTGTACAATACGCCATTGATCGTCCCCAGATCCGCTGTTTTAAATTCATTGACGATACTTTCCATCACATTGCGCTGACGCTGTGTCCGTTCAAAGTCATCGCCAATTGCACGGATTCTGGAATAATACCTCGCCTGTAAACCCGTCAGACGATAAGTTCCCGCTCCATCAAGCCGCTTGCTCCAATCCTCACCGGAATACTGGTTGATTAAGTCCGCTTCACCATCAGTCACCGTGATAGTTACTCCGCCCATCCGGTCCACAATTCGCGTAAACGCATCGAAGTCCACAATCACCCACCGGTCAATGTCAAAACCGAAATTGCTTTCAATGGTCTGTACCGTCAGCGACGGTCCGCCAATAGAATAAGCGGAATTGATTCGGTTGCTGCCATGTCCCGGAATCGTCACGTATAAGTCACGCATGATCGACGTCATTTTTAATTCCTGATGCCGTGTGTCGAGCGATACCAGTATCATACTGTCACTGCGTCCTACATCATTGGCCTGGTAGTTATCCACCCCTATGACAAGGATATTCATAATAGCGTCGTCATGATATAAGCCATTAATAAGTTCTGCGTCGCCGCCTAACCAATCAGAAGTAACCGGGTTGGAAACCTCCTGTGAAGAACCGCTTCCTGAAACCGATTCTTCCGAACTCAATGAGGATGCCGGGTCTTCTGCAAAATTGATCAGCCCTATCATATGATCGATATACAGGCATCCCGCCCCTACGATCAAAAATACTACACTGAAAAAAATAATCACAATATTTACAATCAGCCTTTGACGGCTGCTACTATTTTTCTTCATCTGGGAAGTCCCGTTACTTCTGGATTTTCCTGCCACAACATCCATCCTTCCTTCTCTTAAATTCCGTAAAAACGAACTTTTTCCTCAAAATACACGCTCTTTTCTATTATACAAACTATTTTTGCTTTTTGTTTCTTTAAAGTAATATTAAAGAATATTCCACCAAGCGTATTCTCCCTCTAAAAATTACTCCTGTTCGTCAATCGTTAAACTATAAGACGGCAGGAATTCTTCTAAAAAACAATCCGCTTCTGGAATTGCCATTTCCCGAATGGCATGCAGAATGGTTTCTTCCGCCTTTTTAAACTCAGAATTCCCCATACGCCGTTCTTCTACACATTTGATTAACGCTGAAATTTTATCAGCCGCTTTCACCAGGTCGATAAGTTCCTGATCGCCGGAATCTTCCTGGATAATCAGCGGCAGATATTCCTGACGCAGATCTTTTGGCAGAAGATTCAACAATTTTTCCTGTGCGCCATGTTCCACTTCCCGATAAGCAGATCGAATTTCTTTACTATAATATTTCACCGGAGTCGGCAAATCTCCCGTGACAATCTCTGTTGCATCATGATAAACTGCGAGCAATGCTGCCCGTTCCGCATTCACACAACCTCCAAACCGTGTATTGCGCAACACCGCCAACGCATGTGCAATCATCGCTGTATCCAAACTATGCTCACTAATATTTTCCCTTCGGGTATTCCTCATCAATCCCCATCGATCAATATATTTCATTCGGGACAGCATGGCAAAAAAATGATGCATCCCCAGTTCCTCCTTAGCACAAATCTCGCCCAATAGCTGGATTTAAGATTTTATTATCATACCACAAAACAATTCGAAACGGGAGCTTTTTTAAAATTTTTCTCCCCGAATCTTTGTGTATAGCCTATCTGTCAGAAATATGCTATAATATCTTCGTTAAACCCATCCGCCCATGGACCGGGACTGATAAACGAAAACCCGATTCTTCTTTTCTGTTTTGTTTCGGATTTTCATCCTTGCTGCCTGTCTTTCTATACTGGGCGATCAAATCCGTAAATTCCATTTACGCTGGAGGTGTGGTTTTGAATTCTCTTAATATCAAAACCGGCTGGAGGGAAAATGGTGCGCTGAAAGCATTCCTCTATGGGCTAGCAATCGCTTTCACGTTTTTCATCCCTTTTATTCTGTTCGATGAAGGACTGTTCCTCTTTTACGGGGATTTTAATGTCCAGCAAATCCCATTTTATCAGATGTGCCATGATGCAATTCGTGAAGGGAATATCTTTTGGAGTTGGACGACCGACCTTGGCGCCAACTTTATTGGGTCCTATACCTTCTATCTGCTTGGCAGTCCCTTCTTCTGGCTAACCATTCCTTTCCCAAGCGAAATGGTTCCTTACCTTATGGGTCCTCTGCTGATTTTGAAATTTGCTTGTGCTTCGCTAACCGGCTATCTTTATCTCAAGCGTTATACCCATCAAAAAAATTACGCCGTGATTGGCGGCCTGTTATATGCCTTTTCCGGTTTTTCTGTCTATAATATCTTCTTTAATCATTTCCATGAGGCGATCATCTGTTTTCCCCTTTTGCTCGCTGCCCTCGACGAATATATGGAATCTCAGCGGCGCGGCGCTTTTTGTCTGACTGTTGCCCTCTGCTGTTTTGTCAACTACTATTTCTTTGTAGGCCAAGTTGTTTTTTGCTTCATCTATTTCCTGGTACGTGTTATTTCTGGAAACTGGAAAATCAGCCTGCGTAACTTTGGCCTTCTTGCTGTGGAATCCATTCTCGGCGTACTCCTTACCAGCATTCTTTTACTTCCAACTGTTCTCGCCGTTTTGCAGAATCCTCGTGTGGATAACCCTCCAAACGGATGGAATGCACTGCTCTATGGATGGAACCAGCGCTATATTCATATTCTGGAATGTTTCTTTTTCCCGCCGGATATTCCCGCCCGGCCCAATTTTACGCCTAATTCCGAGTCCAAGTGGGCATCTCTCGGTGCATGGCTGCCGTTATTCAGCATGGCTGGCGTGATCGGATTCCTTCAAATCCGCAAAAAAAGCTGGCTCAAAAAGGTTTTGTTTATCCTCTTCCTGATGGCTCTTATCCCCATCCTCAACTCTGCTTTCCAGCTGTTCAATTCTTCCTACTACGCCAGATGGTTTTACATGCTGACTCTTATGATGTCACTTGCAACCATCATCGCCATGCAGTCTTCCCTCACCGACTGGAAACGTGCCATCAAATGGACTTTGGGCTTCACCTTGGGAATCGCTTTGCCGATTGGATTAATGCCCAATACAACGGAATCTGACGGCGTAGAGACCACTATCATTGGTCTGGAAGCTTATCCTTCCCGTTTCTGGTCTTATGTAGCGATCGCCTTGCTTAGCCTGTTGTTATTGGCGGTGATCCTGAAATTCTACCGCACTAATCGGGTCAAATTTCTGCGGTATTCTACTCTTGGTGTTGCAGTCGTTTCGGTTATTTATTCTGCATTTTTCATCGCTCTTGGAAAAACACAGTCTGAAGACCCGCGTAAAAGCATCATTCCCTATTCCATCAACGGGGCGGACAACATTACTTTACCTGACGATGGGTTCTGCCGTGCTGATTTCTATGAATGTATGGATAACCAGGGAATGTTCTGGCAAATGCCCAATATTCAGGCGTTTCACAGCATTGTCCCCGGGTCGATTATGGAATTTTATCCTTCCATCGGTGTGACCAGAGATGTGGGTTCCCGGCCTGACACAAACCCTTATGGTTTACGCGGACTGACTTCCTGCCGTTGGCTGTTTGACGAAGCGGCAGATTCCGAGACCTTTGGATGGGAAGGCGATTATAATAATCCCAAAATGCCTGGATGGTCGTATTATGATACCCAGAATGGCTTTGACATCTGGGAGAATGATTATTTTATTCCTATGGGTTTCAGCTACGATTATTATGTTACTGAACAGCAATATGAAGACACCCCGGTATCGGAGAGGAATCTTTTGCTGTTAAAGGCGCTTGTTCTCACCGATGAACAGATTGAAGATTACAAAGGGATATTAAGCCCTTTACCGAATACCCCGCTGTATACTCAGGAAGAATATTTCCAGGATTGCCTAGCTCGCAAAAGTATGTCGTGCTCAGACTTCTCTTACGACAACACTGGTTTTACTGCCACCTTTACTTCCTCAAAACCGCGGCTGGTATTTTTCAGCGTCCCTTACGAAAGCGGCTGGAGCGCTACGGTGGACGGCCGGACTGTGGATGTAGAAAAAGTCAGTGTAGGATTCATGGCTGTCAGCGTTCCGGAAGGTACTGTGGAAATCCGATTTGAGTACCGTACTCCGGGTCTTTTGACCGGGATTCTCCTAACAGGTTTGGCAATTATTCTATTCATCGCTTATATGATTGGTGTATGCAAATGGGATCGGATTTGGAAACATGAGCATCGCCGCCGCAAATATCGCGTATTACAGCCGCTTCCCACTTATGGAAAGTTCAGCCCTGTCCGCATGGACGCCGGCGCCGCTC
>CALWKP010000281.1 GCA_944381295.1 uncultured Clostridia bacterium
CCATCGTAGATTCCTCCATACTTCTTTGACAGGGTGTGTTGTTCTTTAAGCTTGATGATAGTATATCCGGATATAGAAAAGAAGTATGTGGTTATACCAACAAAATAAAAAAGACAAAAAATTATGGAACGGAAGATGAAGAAGCTTTGGAGGAAGAGGCTATTTTTTGATAGTGGGAACTAGCCATACAGGAAAAAATAGAAATAAAAAGGAAAACGGCAAAGAGTCCGTAAACCCATCGGACGTTAAAGGTATCCTGAATAATGCCGCCAAGACTATTACCCAATATTCCAGCAACCCCATCGCTGACAGCTAACGCAAAGGTTGTAGCAGTGGAAAGCAGATGGGAAGGAACAATTTGGCTGATATATTGGAGTACTGCGGGAAGGTATAGGCCATAGGAGAGTCCTTGCAATACCTGTATGGCAATTACCCAGGGCAGAGAAGGGGAAAAGGCATGCAGGATCATACGAAAGAGCGTTAATAGAAGAGAACAAAAATGGAACATTTCAAATCGGAATTTATAGAGTATCTGAATTACTACAACATACGAACCAAGGCAAATTTAAAGAGCTTGTCGCCTGCATTGTACAGACAACAAGCTCTTTCGACTGATTAAATATTAATGGAAGGTTGCCTAACTTTTTGGGGTCACTTCGTTGTGAGATCGGTCTTTTCGATAAACATCATTTATGGAAAAATGAGGCAGATAGATAATCTCCAAAAGGGACTAGTTGACTGCATTACCTGTGAAGGAATCCGCAGCACTGGAATTCGGAGAGCTCACCAAAACCCAAAGATTCATAAAAGGCTCTGGTTTGGAAAGTATCATCGGTGACAAGCAGGATTTGCCTTACAGAAGAAAATTGGTGGATCACCTCTTGAACGAGCCTTGTACCGACCCCTTTCCGTTGGTATCCGGGACATACCAGAATATCCTGGATCAGGATGACGGTGTGTCCGTCTCCCACAGCGCGGATAATTCCAACCAGGTTGTCCTCATCGTATGCGCCGAGAATCAAAAGAGATTTTTGAAAGCCTGACCGCAGAATTTCGGGATGATCGGTATAGGCTGTCCAGCCAACACTGGAATATAGAGCTAAAATTTCCTGTTCCTGGTACTTTGTGTAAGGTTTCACAGAGATTGTCATTGGGCAGCCTCCCATTCTTTCCGAAGCAGCCGGATTTCCGCTGCATATCATTCCAATTCGTTCGGGGTCTCCAGGGAATAGGGAAGATCGCGCAGGACAGGATGATTGATGAAACGAATGATTGCGTCCAGTCCAAGGGAACCTTCCCCAATTTTCGCATGGCGGTCTTTATGGCTGGCAAAAGGGGTAAGGCTGTCGTTTAAATGGATCGCTTTCAGACGGCCTAAACCGATGATGCGGTCAAACTCCGTGAGTACGCCGTCCAGGTCATTGACGATATCGTATCCGGCAGAATAGACGTGACAGGTATCCAGACAAACGCCCAACTGATTTTTTTGTTCCACACGGTCAATAATTTCCCGCAGTTCTTCAAAGTTTCTTCCAACTTCGCTTCCTTTTCCGGACATGGTTTCCAACAGTACAAGAGTGTGCTGCTCGGGAGAAAGTACCTTGTTGAGCATTTCTGCGATCAGGGAGATCCCCGTTTCTGAGCCTTGTCCCACATGGCTTCCCGGATGGAAGTTGTAATAGTTCCCCGGCAGATGTTCCAGTAGGGAAAGGTCGTCTCGCATCACATTTTCGGCAAATTCCCGAAGACCACTGTCTTTGGCGCAGGGGTTCAACGTGTAAGGAGCGTGCGCGATGAGTGGGGCAAAAGAGTGTTCTTCCAACAGTTGACGAAGGGCGGAAATATCCTCCAGGTCGAGGGCTCGGGATTTCCCGCCGCGTGGATTTCGCGAAAAAAACTGGAAGGTATTGGCATCAATGGAGAGCGCTTGCGCCCCCATTGCTCGGTATCCTTTGGCGATCGACAGATGGCATCCAATATTCATAAATTCCTCCATAAGAATAGTTGTTTTGTGAAATGATAAAGAAAGAGGGGCCTCCTGACCGGGAAGCCCCTTCCTCATGTTTTATGGCCTGCACAGAGACGGCAAAGAAAGAGTGGTTGATTAGCCGACGATGGCGACAGAACCGCCTGTCATGCCCATGTTGCCACCCATACTACCACCCATACCGCCGTCCATGCCCATATCCGCACCGCCCATCATTCCAGGGTCTGCGGGGAATGCCGTGTTCCCGATGAGAAATACGGCGGCTACGATCGCGGCCGCGAGAAGGATCGTGAGGATCAAGGGCAAATAGACCACCGATTTCTTTTTGGGAAGACCGAGATCATGGTCAAATGCACGGTAATTTTTCCAATAATGATACATACTTTTCGGAGCAGGAAACCCGGCAATAGGTTCTAACCCGCGTGCAGGAATTTTCCCGAACTGATACCATGGGGAAACAAACCAACTGACCAACCCGAGAAGAATGCCATCGGCGAGGAACAGCAAGAAAAGCAGCTCTCCACGCAAAAGGCCAAAAACACCAGCAGACAAAAACAATACAGCGCACAAAAGGGCAATAATGGCTTGAATTTCATGTTGTTTTAAGGATTTGAGAACAGACGATTCCATAAAAGACGTCCTCCTTTCAAAAATGGGAACAATCAGATGCGCGCTCACAACCAGGCTGTACCCCGGGAACTTTTTAGAACGGAGCAGCTTCCGATTTGCAATCTTGTACCTGTATTGTACCACACCTGCGGTGAGCAAGTCGCGCACGCGTCGTACCTCCGCCTGGCTAAGGGATGCAATCAAGCTGAAGTGCCCGCGCTTCTACATCACTGCGGTTATTGTACCATTTTTGGAAACAGGAAAAAACTTCAAAAAAGCAAATTACAAAACTGTAAAAGCTGTAACTAGATTGAAAAGTCTTCTTTGTCGAAATCCCAGTCGGGTAATACCGGGGAGGATTCCGGGGTCCTCAATAACGGGTCATAGGAAAATTTGCGGCATTCCCCGTTTGTGCCGGGGACAAGATGACAACGGCAAACCCATCCGGTTTCGCCGCCGATATTATTTGTACAGTAATTACAATTTGGTTCGATGTGATTGCCAAAGAGATTGCGTTTCAAGAAAAGTACCCCCAAAGAGTGGAATTAGCAGCATCGTGAAGAAATCACGAAGGAAAGCTTTGTTTATTGTAGCATATTTTTGCGCAGTTTTCCAGTATCCTTGCCCACAACAAGTAAGAATGCCCCGCAAAGCATTACCAAAGCGGCAGCAGCGGCTGCGGAACCGGAAGGCTGCGCGGCCACTGGGACAGAAGAGCCAAAGAAAACCTGCTCGGATTTTGGGAACCATGGGAGAAGCGTGGAGACAATCGCCGCGGATAATAAGCCATGGACGAGCCGGAAGAGGAAAAACAGCGTGCGGCGTATTGGAATATCTCCGGCAGCGGCAAGGACTTGAAAATGAACGCATAACCCTCCCCAACCAAGTCCAAATGCTACGGCAGGGATACTGGAGCCAAGAAGCGCGGCATCACGACAGCCGCCGGTAATTTCCAAAATCATGGAGGGCAGGACAGCGGCAGAAGGGTGTGGGACACCTAAAAAGAGAAGAGAACGGCAAAGAAAAGCAAGGATGCCGCTGCTGCGGAGAAGCTCGGTAAGGACAGAAAAAAGAACAACGAATGCACACATTTGGAACATACCCTTAGAAGCGGAAGAAACGGCAGAAGTCAGGGCCTGAGGGTGAAGACTGGAAGCAGAGCGCGAGGGTTCGGAGAAGCTGGAATGGGAAGAAAAACGGAGCGCGATGCCGATCAGAAGAGAGGCGGGAGCTTGGGAGAGAAACAGCAGGAGACCGTAAGAAAGGTCTCCGAAAAGTGCGGCACCCACAGTGCTGATGGTGAAAGCAGGACCTGCGTTGACGCAAAAATACAGCATCCTGACAGCTTGATCGTCGGTCAGTTTACCTTCCTTACGCAAGGAAGCGATCCCTCTTGCTCCCACAGGGTAACCGCCGGCCATACCCATAAAGAGGACGGGAGCAGCACAGGGAGGCAGACGGAATAGAAAGCGCATAAGAGGAGCGAAGGGGCGTCCAAGAAATTCGGCCAGCCCGGAAGATGCGACAAAAGTAGAAAGAGCCATAAATGGAAAAAGAGATGGGACAAGAAGATTTAAGCAGTAGCTGATGCCGTTGGAGACGCCAGCGGCAGCTTCTTTGGGGAAAGCTAACAGAGCAGCAGCGAATAAGAGGACAGAAGTGGATAACAGGATGACTTTTCCGAAAAAGAACAGTTTGTTTTGATGCAGGGACATATTTTTCACCTCAGGCTATGTATATGAGGCAGGGTGATTTTTCTTGCAAAGAGCGCATAAATCTGATAACGAGAAACTTTACACAGAACGGAAGGATCGCGATGGGTGGAAAGAAAGAGGAGAAACGCCGCGGGATCGGAGAATATCTCCGCATGCCGGCATCGGCTGGTGGGACACATATGGAGTTAAACGGGAATCGTGAAGCTGTTGTAGAAGGCTGTGGGGGGATTTTGGAATACAGTGAAGAAACCGTACGTGTACGGACAGGGAAACTGGTCGTGAAATTTGTAGGGCGCGGGTTGACGGTCAAATGTCTGACAGCAGATTCCCTGGTGGTGGAAGGCTTTTTTACCGGGGTGGAATTTTTGATGTGAGGTGATGGGATTGCTGTCGAGAATGGCACGCTGGTTACTTGGCTATGTGGATTTTTCGGTTTCATGGCCGGAAGGTAGTCATGGCAGAGGGGAGCGATTTTTCAGTCTTGCGGCGCGTTCCGGCATCGGGCTGTGGAAAATGCGCAGGGAAGGCACGGAAAGCTTCCGAGCTTCGGTAAGGGCCGGACAATATGTGGCCTTGCGGGGCCCGGCTAAACGGGCAGGCGTAAAGTTGCGGGTACGCTCGCGGAGAGGATGCCCGTTTTTGTGGAGGGCTTGTGCGAGACGGAAGGGATTGTTTGTAGGGGCAGGGGTATTTTGTGCAATCGTTTTGGGAATGCCGCTGCATCTTTGGAGCGTCAATATTTCGGGACCGTCTCCGGTGCCTCAGGCACAAATTCTGGAAGCGGCAGCAGACCTGGGAATGAAACCAGGGACGCCGTTGCGGTCGATCAATGCGGAATTGGTAGCAGAATCTCTGATGCTGCGGTTTCCGGAGGTCAGCTGGATCAGCATTAATACCCACGGAAGTGTGGCGACGATTGAACTGGCCGGACGAATTGAAGGGCCAGAATTGGAAGAAGAAGGGAAATACTATAATGTGAAGGCGGCGCAGGCGGGACAGATCGTTCAGATCAATACGGTGAAAGGCCAGGCTGTGGTAAAAGTAGGAGACGCGGTAACAGAGGGACAATTACTGATTAGCGGCGTGTGGGAAGATAGTTATGGGGAATCTTGGCTGTGTCATGCAGCAGGGGAAGTGATTGCAAAAACAAAACATACTTTGACAGCGGAAGTACCGTTGCGGCAGACTGTGCGGAAGCCTACCGGAAAGACTGTGGTGAGGAAGAGCGTCGAAATCTTTGGAGTGAAACTTCCTCTTACGACGGCCACGGAACCGGAGGGGAAGTTTGCGGTCACGGTAGCGAACGACGCGTGGAAATTTGGAGAGATTTCTCTGCCGGTGTCGGTATGTACCGAGGTGTGGGAGGAATATGAG
>CALWKP010000282.1 GCA_944381295.1 uncultured Clostridia bacterium
GAGGGGAGATCGGAGTTCCACTCCGATTACGGGACCCCTTACAGGGGTCCCGTAGCAGAACAGCCATATGGCTGTTCCGCCTCCCCTCCGCCTTTGCGGTAACTTCCGGGAAACTCCCGATAACTCATAGGAGATAGTTTTCCAGAAATTTATTGCGCGGAGATTTTGAGCCAAATCAGCCCGGGATCGTTAACCGAATATTTTCCCCAACTAATCCCAGTGCTGCGCCGCTGTCCAGATCTGCTTGATCTTCCGGATGACAGATCAGCCACTTGTTGGTCATCAGGAGCTTTTTATCGTGCTCTCCTTCCGGAAGAGGTGTATTCGTACCTTTCAGCAAACAAATCACCGCCATGAACCCGTCAGGATTAACGCTGCACGGTGCATAGTGGAGAGTTGTGGGGTATACTTCAAAGACGGTGCCTTTTGGAACAAAAAAGATTTCTGCGTTTTTGGTATCGTATGTCCCGTCCACAATATCGGAGGTGATTCCCAGGATCAGTACAAGGTCGGTGATAGCGTAAGTAAGTTCTGTACACAGGTGATATTCAAAAGCATTCAGAGTATCGTTTTTGCCGCTGCAGCAGCCGACCTCCATCGGAAGCCCGCCGTATACCTGCATTTGAGCGAGCTTTGCGCCGGGAACGGCCTCCGCGGATGGGATAGTCGGGGTATAAAACACGCCGGATTCCGGAATCTGGCAAGCTTTTTCCACTTCACATGCGACATCCGAAATGTCCAAATCATGATAGACTTTTCCATAACGGGAAAAAGCCTTGTCTTGAATGGAATAAATGGTTTTTCCGGGATTGGCAGCACGAAATTTTTCTAACATAATCGTTCCCTCTTTTTCTGTGATTTTAGAATCCTAGAAAAAGTATATCATATTGTACGAAAATGGCAATGTGTTTGGGCGAAAGCAGAAAAATTTCCTGGCAGGCGGCGAAGGGAAAGAAAGCAGCAAAAAAAGAAAAGAGGTAGAAAAAAGACAAAAAAGTGTTGGTTTTTCCCTTTTCAATCCTATAAGATTTTGCTATACTGGACAAAGAGTGGGAAATCCATTTTAAGAAGGGAAAAGAGGAAAAGCAATGAAACGTTCTGAGATTAACCGTGCAATCAAAGATATGGAAAAAATGGCAAAAGAACATGGATTTGAGATTCCGCCGTTTTGCAGGTGGACTCCGGAAGAATGGAAAGAAAAGGGCCATGAATATGATGAGATCCGGGACAATATGCTCGGATGGGATGTTACGGATTATGGCCAGGGGGATTTCGAGAAAATTGGATTTGTCTTGATTACCATCCGCAACGGAAATATCAAGATGGAAAAATATAAGAAACCCTATGCAGAAAAGTTGATTATGCTGTATGAGGGTCAGTATTCGCCGATGCATTTCCATTGGAGCAAAATGGAAGATATTATCAACCGTGGCGGCGGGAATGTGTTGATTCGCGTTTACAATTCCAACCCGGATGGCTCGTTTGCAGATACTGATGTCAAGATCCTTTCGGATGGCAGGGAATACTATGTGCCGGCGGGGACACAGGTGAAACTGACTCCTGGCGAAAGCATTACGATCTATCAGGGGCTGTATCATGATTTTGAAACGGAATCAGGCACTGGGGATATTCTTCTGGGTGAAGTATCGATGTGTAACGACGATAATGTAGACAACCGTTTTTATAAAGATGTGGGCCGCTTCCCGGCAATCGAAGAGGACGAAGCGCCTTATCGTTATCTGTGTACAGAATATCCGAAAGCGGAATAAGAAAGAATTGATACCGATCGATACAGACGCCCCTGCTCCGTGAGCGGGGGCGTTTTTCAGGCGAGGAGAGAAAGATGAAGATTGCAGGCCTTCAAAAATTGACGTTGTTGGATTATCCCGGGAAAACAGCATGTACGGTGTTTACGGCAGGGTGTAATTTTCGATGTCCATTTTGTCAAAATGCGGACTTAGTGCTTCCGGGATCCGCGGCGGGAGAGATAAAAAGCGAGGACCTCGTATCGTTTTGGAAAAAGCGAGCGGGATTATTGGACGGGGTTTGCTTTACGGGGGGAGAACCGCTGCTGCATCCGGAAATAGAGGGATTGATGGAGCGGGCCAAGGAGTTGGGATATCTGGTGAAACTGGATACAAACGGGAGCAGTCCGGAGATCCTGGAAAAGCTCATGAGGAAAGGGCTCTTGGATTATGTGGCAATGGACATCAAAAATTGCGTGGAAAAATACCCCGAGACGATCGGGGTACCCCAATATGATGTGGGGCCGGTGAAAGAAAGCGCGTCGATGCTGTTGGAGGGGAAACTTCCTTACGAGTTCCGGACGACGGTTGTGAAGGAATTCCACAACCGGGAGGATTTTGAAAAAATCGGGGAATGGCTGTGCGGAGCGCAGCAGTATTTTCTGCAAGGGTTTGTAGATTCTGGAAATTTGATCCAAAAAGGACTTCATGCGTGTACGAGGGAGGAAATGGAAGAATTCCGGAGCGCGGCGAAGAAAAGGATCCCTTGCACCGAATTACGTGGAGTATAATATATAGTGTGTTAATAAATTAGCAAATACAATATATTGATATTTTGGATTGGCTGTGCTATAATCATAATTGCTGGCAAATTTTATGAGAGGATTTGCTCGGAAATAGATCAGCCTTTGGGGCGGGAACGGAGAGATGATGGGAATGTATCAGGTCGTCAAGAGAGATGGCGCTACCGCTGAATTCCAGTTGGGGAAAATCAGTGCAGCGATCACGAAAGCATTTGAAGCACAGGAAAAACAGTATCATCCGAGTGTGATCGATATGCTGGCGTTGAAGGTCACAGCGGATTTTGAGCCGAAAGTAAAAAATGAGCTGATCGCGGTGGAAGATATCCAGGACAGTGTGGAATCCGTACTGAGCCAGGCTGGGTATGGCGATGTCGCGAAAGCTTATATCTTGTACCGGAAACAGAGGGAAAAGATCCGGAATATGAAGTCTACGATTCTGGATTATAAAGAGATCGTTGACAGTTATGTAAAAGTGACCGACTGGCGTGTGAAGGAAAATTCTACCGTGACCTATTCTGTGGGCGGATTGATTTTATCGAACAGCGGGGCGATCACAGCAAATTATTGGTTATCGGAGATCTATGACGAAGAGATTGCCAACGCACACAGGAATGCAGATATTCATTTGCATGACTTGTCGATGCTCACAGGATATTGTGCTGGCTGGTCACTGAAGCAGTTGATCCAGGAAGGGCTTGGCGGAGTACCTGGAAAGATCACATCGTCTCCAGCCAGACATCTGGCGTCGCTGTGCAACCAGATGGTCAATTTCCTGGGGATCATGCAGAATGAGTGGGCAGGAGCGCAGGCGTTTTCCTCCTTCGATACCTATCTCGCACCGTTTGTGAAGGTGGACAACTTGTCCTATTATGAGGTGAAAAAGTGTATTGAATCCTTTATCTATGGGGTAAATACGCCAAGCAGATGGGGAACTCAGGCGCCGTTTTCGAATATCACGCTGGACTGGACGGTTCCCAATGATCTCGCGGAGATGAATGCGATCGTCGGCGGGAAGGAAATGGATTTCAAATATAAAGACTGCAAGGCCGAAATGGATATGATCAACCGCGCGTTCATTGAAATCATGATCGAAGGCGATGCGAACGGCCGCGGGTTCCAGTATCCGATCCCGACCTATTCGATCACAAGGAATTTTGACTGGTCTGAGACCGAGAACAACAAACTGCTGTTTGAAATGACGGCAAAATATGGCACGCCATATTTCTCCAATTACATCAACAGCGATATGGAACCGAGCGATGTGCGCAGCATGTGCTGCCGGCTGCGTCTGGATCTGCGCGAGCTGCGGAAAAAGTCAGGCGGATTCTTTGGCAGCGGGGAAAGCACCGGGTCTGTGGGCGTGGTTACGATCAACCTGCCGAGGATCGCATACCTTTCTGCGGACGAAAAAGAATTTTATCATCGGTTAGACAGGATGATGGATATTTCTGCGCGTTCGCTGAAAATCAAGCGTACTGTCATCACAAAGCTTCTGAACGAGGGATTGTATCCTTATACCAGACGATATCTGGGTTCTTTTGATAACCATTTCTCGACGATCGGGCTGGTAGGGATGAATGAAGCCGGGCTGAACGCAAAGTGGTTGGGCGGAGATATGACGGACGCCAGGACGCAGCAGTTCGCAAAGGATGTGCTGAATCATATGCGGGAACGGCTGTCGGATTATCAGGAACAGTATGGTGATCTGTATAATCTGGAAGCAACACCGGCGGAATCGACGGCGTACCGCTTGGCGAAGCATGATGTGGCCAGGTATCCGGACATCAAAACGGCGAGCGAAGCCGGCGGGACACCGTATTATACGAACAGTTCGCACCTGCCGGTAGGATACACAGAAGATATTTTTGAAGCGCTGGATATCCAGGATGAATTGCAGACGTTGTACACCTCAGGGACAGTATTCCATGCGTTCCTGGGCGAAAAACTCCCGGATTGGAAGGCAGCAGCGACACTGGTGCGGAAGATCGCAGAAAATTACAGTCTCCCCTATTACACGCTGTCGCCGACCTATTCGATTTGCAAAGACCACGGTTACTTGTCCGGGGAACAGTACACCTGCCCGTATTGCGGCGGCACGACGGAAGTATACAGCCGGATCACGGGATATTACCGTCCGGTGCAGAACTGGAATGATGGGAAATCCCAGGAATTTAAAGAACGCAAGGTCTATGATATTGCCAATTCCCGCCTGAAAAGGGAAAAGATCCGGGAAAAGGCGGCGCGTCAGCCGGAAACTGCCTGCGGAGACGCGGAGAAAAGGATTTTGCTGTTCACAACAAAAACCTGTCCGAACTGTAAAGTAGCAGATCGTTTGTTGCAGCAGGCAGCCGTCCCCTATGAGAAAATCGACGCGGAAGAAAACGCAGACCTGGCCAATGCGTATCAGATCCGTCAGGCGCCGTCTCTGGTGGTTATCGAGGGGGATTCCGTACAGATGTACAGCAATGCTTCCAATATCAGAAGTTATGTGGAGCATCTTTCGTGAGAAAAAGAATGGCGGGAAACGGATTCGGTGATGCTTGTTGAGAGAAGGCTCCGGAACGCCGCAGGCCGCCGGTCAAGATGATGATGCGGAAAACGGGCCGCCTGGACTCCTCGGAAAGAGGAAGTCCAGGCGGCCCCATTTTGTCAAATAGGGATGCGGCGGTCCCGAAATTGCAGATGACATTCCAGAACAACACCTCATGTCCGGTTTACTGGTCATAGGTTAGCCTTTTTGAAAAAATGAGCGGAACCTTCCGGGGCGATCCGGTTTCAGGCCAGAGTGTCCGGGTGTTTCTGGAAGATTATAGTTGGATCACCTTTGTCGCAATATTCTCGGAAAATGCCCGGTCATGCTCAACGAACAGGATCGTTGGCCGATGATCCAGCAGTAGATTCTCCAACTGCATCCGGGAAATGACATCGACAAAGTTCAAGGGTTCGTCCCAAATGAGCAGATGGGATTTCTCGCACAGGCTTTTTGCCAGGAGCACCTTTTTCTTTTGCCCGCCGCTGAAATCCCCGATATCCTTTTCAAATTGTACCCTTTCAAAATCGAGTTTCCGCAAAATCGCTTTGAAAAGGCTCTCGTCGATCCCGTTGTCTTTGGCAAAGTCGGAAAGATTTCCCTGAAGAAAAGAGGTGTCTTGGGAAACATACGAAATCTTCAGGGACGAACCTTTTCGGAGGATGCCCGTGTAGGGGATATCTTCCCCGCAAATCAGTTTGAGGATGCTGGACTTTCCTGAGCCGTTTTTCCCGGACAAGGAGATCCTATCGCCTTTTTCGATTGTAAAAGATACCTTTTCGCAAATAACACGATCTCCGTAATGAATGCTTATGTTTTCAAGTGCAACAAGAACAGACGTGTGATAGCTTAGTTGGGAGATTTTTAGTTGCTCGGAAGTTTCCAGATTCTTCAGCAGCTTTGATTTCTCCGTTATGGCAGCTTCCTGACGCTGCTGGATGACTTTGGAACGCTTCATAGCTTTTTTGGATTTTGCACCCTCTATCGCGCGACGGCCCAGGCTTTTTTCTACTTTTGAGGGGTCAAACCCAATTTTCCGGCTTTCCGCTTTGTCGGCCCAGGCCGCTTTTTCCCTGGCGGTCTTTTCCAGCCGCTTGATCTCCTTTTGGAGCTTTTCATTTTCCGCAAGCTCAAACTGGTCCTGGCGCTGCTTGTTGATGAGCCAGGAAGAAAAGTTGCCCCGTTCAATTTCAATATTGCATTTATTAATCGATAAAATATGATCGATACATTTATCCAAAAAATACCTGTCGTGAGAAACCAGGATAAAACCGGATTTCTTTTTCAGGTAATCACCGACAGTTTCTCTTCCCAGAAGATCGAGATGATTCGTAGGTTCGTCAATCAGAAGAAAGCTGTTTTCTTTCAGAAACAGTGCGGCAAGCAACACTTTGGTTTGCTCTCCGTTAGAAAGTGTGTCAAACGGGCGATACAGCACGTCTTCCGGAACCTGTAAAAGATGCAGTTCTCTTACGAATTCCCAATCTTGATGTTCCGAGCTGATGGTACGAATGATATCAATGGTGTTATCTGTCGGTTCTGGAACTTCAAATGGGAAATATTCAAAATCAACAGAAGCGGAGATACAGCCGTTATACTCATATTTTCCCAGTAAAAGGTTGAGAAACGTGGTTTTTCCCCGGCCGTTTCTACCGGTAAATCCTAATTTCCAGTTGGTGTCAATTTGGAAATTGACGTCTTCAAAGATGTTGTCAAAACTGCCTGGATAGCCAAAAGTCAAATGGCTGACATGAATTAATGACAATGTTTTGTCCTCCTGTAAATAAAAAGTAGCTGCAAGAAAGTTCCTTCTCGCAGCCGCTACAAGACAAAACAATGCCTGGAAAAAGCCATGCATTTCGCCCTGACAGGGTGGAAAGAATGGATCACCTTCTTGCACAGGCACAACAAAACTACGGCCCTTGCCGTTTCGCAGTTTTATAGTACCCAACAGATTAGCAAGAAGTATGGTACATCCTTTCAACTCCAATCCATCAAATTTTCTGGCAACATTCTACCATATCACCATAAGGAAGTCAACAGCTTCTTTCATAGTAGTTCGTTTGAGCTAACAGTGGCAGTAAGATTTCCCAGGTTGGAGAAAAGACTAAAAAACAGGAGGGCAAGTTCCCAATTTTGTCCCTCTGGCGAGAATGTTTTGAAAAATACTAAATATAGGGTTGATTTTTTGAAATTGCATCTATATAATGTATATTAGCGCATTTGTTAAGCAGAGATTCAGAGAAGGAGTTGGCATAGATTTATGAAGATTATCAAAAGGAGCGGTGCGGAAGTCCTGTTTGACGTCGGAAAAATCGCAGCAGCGGTAAGAAATGCAAACCTGGCAACAGATTTGGAACCGGAACTCAGCGATGACCAGATCCAAGAAATTGCATCTGGTGTGGAAGCGGAATGTCAAAAAGTTAGCAGGGCACTGTCGGTGGAAGAAATCCAGGAGTTGGTAGAAACTGCGATTATGAGGGCCGGAGCTTATGAAACGGCCAAACGATATATCCGTTATCGCTATAACCGAAGCTTGGTACGTGCGGCGAACACGACGGATAACCAGATTCTTTCTCTGATTGAATGTAATAACGAGGAAGCAAAGCAGGAAAATTCCAATAAGAACCCAACGGTAAACAGCGTGCAGAGGGATTATATGGCTGGAGAGGTCAGTAAAGACCTGACAAAGCGGTTGCTGCTGCCGAGGGAGATCGTAGAGGCCCATGAAGCCGGGATCATCCATTTCCACGATATGGATTATTTTGCACAGCACATGCATAACTGTGACTTGGTGAACTTGGAGGATATGCTTCAGAACGGTACGGTCATCAGCGGAACGATGATCGAGAAGCCGCACAGCTTTTCGACAGCCTGCAATATTGCGACGCAGATCATTGCACAGGTTGCCAGTAACCAGTATGGAGGTCAGAGCATCAGTCTGGCCCATCTGGCGCCGTTTGTGGAGGTGTCGCGCAGGAAGATCCGCAGGGATGTCATTGAAGGATTGGCGATCAGCGGGGGTTCCTCGGATGAAGAAGTGATTGCCAAGATCGTGGAAAAACGTCTGCGTGACGAAGTGAGGAAAGGTGTCCAGACGATTC
>CALWKP010000283.1 GCA_944381295.1 uncultured Clostridia bacterium
GGAGCTTCTACGGTACAGCAATTGCAGCAGAATCTGGAATGCGGGAAAATCGCTCTGACAGAGGACATCCTGAAAGAGATCGATAAAATTTTTGGGTACACAAAGGCGATAAGACAGATTGGGTGATGGAGCAGGACTTTTCCAGCGGGAAAACTCTGTTCCGGCAGCCTTTTTTGGAAAGCACAGGTGCGCATTTGGCCGGAATAACGGATCCGGTTTCGGATCTTTGCAAAGCTTCCCGAGAAAACAAAAAGCATGGCCTGCCCCCCAGTTTGGGAGGACAGGCCATTTCTGTGTAGCGGTTAGATTTCCGGGATCTTGATTTCAATTTCACGTCCTAATTCAGCCGATTCCTGGATACCAGAGATAATCGCCTGGTTATAGAGAATCTGGCTGGTGGGAACGGGAGCTTCGTCGCCGTTTTTGATCGCATCGAGGAAGGAACGAATTTTCTTGTAAAAGAGGCCGCCAAAAGAATCCCCTTCCGGACAAAGCGGAATAACAGTTTGGGTCTGTGCGCCGGCTACGTCGCGGTAGAGGATCATCGGGCCGCCGACGGTTCCATTCCAGCATTCGGTGGAGGGGATGCGCAGCGCACCTTTGGTTCCCATAATAATCGTGTCGCCGGGAGTATCAACATGCATCGCCCATGCGATACGGAAGTCAAGGATAATCCCGCCTTCCAAACGGATAAAGGCTGCAGCGAAGTCGTCGACATCAAAGCGGGCAGCGTCAGAAGGGTTGTTGTAGAGCGGGTTGGTGCCCAGATAATTTGAGGTGTAGCCAGTAACGGTGAGCGGTTTCGGATAATCAATCGCATTGAGCACCATATCAAGAGAATAACAGCCGATATCGCCGAGAGCGCCGATGCCAGCGGTTTTCTTCTCAATAAACGTGCTGTTCGGGATACCGCGGCGGCGTCCTCCGCCGGTCTGGATGTAATAGATCTTGCCGAGCTCGCCGGACTGCACGATTTTTTTAATCATCTTCATATTGTCGTCCATGCGTGGTTGGAAGCCAATGGACAGGAGTTTTCCGCTTTCCTTTTCGGCCCTTACGATCGCCTCGGCTTCCTCCATCGTAACGCACATCGGCTTTTCAAGAAGCACGTTGACGCCCTTTTGCAGCGCATAGATGGTGCATTCCGCATGGGTGGTGTTGTAGGTGCAAACGCTTACGGCATCGAGATTTTTGGCTTCGGCATCAAGCATGGATTTGTGGTCGGGATACAGCCGCACGCCCTCTATGCCGTAGCGCTTGAAAAATTTCTCGGCTTTGCCCGGAACAAGGTCAGCTGCCGCAATGATTTCCACATCGGGCATCTGCTTGTAGCTTTCGATATGGGATTCAGCAATCCAGCCAGTGCCGATGATACCGATCTTCAGCTTGCGGGAAACATCGATTTCCGCTTCTTCTGTGGGTGGGGTGAACTGGTTCAAAACATTATCGGACATATTGAGCCCCTCTCTTTCTGGTCAAATCAGAGTTTTCAAATATTCTATGCTGATCTGTGCACATTCCATAGGAGTCTTTCCCATACTGGGGAAGTCCTGTTCCACAACGACCCATTGTGCGCCGGCATCCTCAGAAGCGGCTAGAATCGCCGGAAAATCCTGCATTCCCTTGCCGAGCGGCCGGAATTCGAACGTTTTGTTCTCTTCTTTTTTTTCGGATTCGATGCCGATAAGCTCATACATCTGCTCAGGCTTTTCGCCGGAAAGGTAGAAATCCTTGAGATGAACGACGGGGGCGCGGCCTGCGTATTTGCGCAGATAAGCAGCGGGATTTTCGCCGCCGACGTTAATCCAGCAGGTGTCGAGCTCTGTTTGCAGGAGGTCTGCCGGGACGGTGTCGTAAAGGATGTCCAGCGCGTATTTGCCGTCGAGCTTGACAAACTCAAAATCATGGTTGTGGTATAAAAGCTGGATATTCCGCTTTTTCGCGGCTTCCCCGAGCAAACGAGCACCTGCAATGGTCTTTTGGAACCCTTCTGTGCCGGGGCGGTATTCCTCGGTCAGATAGGGGATCGCAACAAAAGGACAGCCAATTTCGGCGTAATCATCCATTATTTTTTCGGGGGTTTCCATCATATCCAGAAAGGGAACATGGGCTGAAACTGGGATAAGCCCGTATTTTTCACACAGGCTCTTGACTTCGGTGGGAGTCTTTCCATAAAGGCCAGCGAATTCGACACCGTCATAACCAAGCTCCTTGACCTTTTTCAGCGTACCTTCAAAATCCTTTTCCAAATCTTCGCGGACAGAATATAACTGAAGTGCGATCGGAAATTGTTTCATGACTCTTACAACTCCTTTAAAAATTATGGGTTTTATAGGGTGGTATTAAATATGCAGGGAAACAGATGCACCCTTTTGTGCGGAATCGAAAACGGCGTCGATGACCCGCATGACGCGCAGGGCTTGTGCTGGTGTCACAGCCAGCGGAGCTTTGCCCTCGTCAGCGTCGCGGAAGTTGCGGTAGTAATCGCGCGCGTCGCTCTCAAGCTCCGGCAGCGGCAATTCCTCGATGCTCTCTTTGGGACGAGGCGCCATGGTTCGAGTCGGGCCGGCAACCGTGTAGACGATCCCAGGTTCCCACCGCATTTCCTCAGTACGGGCGCGCACAATGCGTCCAGAGCAGGAAAAATCGTCAATCTGGGCGGTGCCGCTATCGCCGGAAATATGCCAGCGTGGCAGGTTAATAAAGGTATAGGTATCCACCTCGATAAGAGCTGATAAGCCGTTTTCGAAACGCATCATCAGCTTAAAGTTGTCATCCACCCCTGGAAACTTGACAGATAGAAGATGTGCATATACTTCGCTGACCGGGCTGTCAATCAGATACATGAGCTGGTCAATTAAATGGACGCCCCAATCCAGGAGCATCCCGCCGCCTGCTTCGCGGACACAGCGCCAATCTCCCGGAATCCCTTTGCTTCCCTGTACTCGGGATTCTATGTAAAAGGGCTTGCCGATGGAACCGTCCTCGATCAGTTTCCGAATGATGCAGAAATCTTTGTCCCATCGGCGATTCTGGTGGACGGAAAACAAGCGCCCGGTTTCCTCAGAGACAGCGATAACTTCCTCAAGTTCTGCAGCATTGAGCATCACGGGTTTTTCACAAATAACATTTTTTCCTGCGCGCATGGCCTGGATTGACAGGGATTTGTGAAAATTATTTGGAACAGCTAGGATCACGGTGCGGATTTCTGGGTCTTCCAGCAGCGCATCCAAAGTAGGATAACCATAAATACCATCCTGTTCTGCCGCAGCAATGCGTGCAGGATTAATGTCATAAACTCCCGTTAAACGAAATTCCTCCGGAAGAGACAAAAGTTGCTGCGCATGCCAGCCGCCCATACCCCCGTAACCGATAATTGCTATGTGATACATGATGTGAAGCATCCTCCTGTGTGAAACTGTCAGGCCCAATACATATCGTCTTGACGTTCTTCAAAAATAATTGTGCGTTTCAGCACCTCGACTGCTTTTTCAAGGCCTTCGCGGGTTGTCATCAGACCGTCCTCGTGCTCAATGGAGATGATGCCATCATAGCCGGTTTTACGAAGTTCGCTAAAAATTGCTCGCCAAACCTCTTCGCCATGGCCATAACCGATGGTGCGGAAGTTCCAGGAACGTTCCGGAATCCGGTCAAAAGGTGTTGTGTCGAGCACACCGTTAACAGCGCAGTTGTAAGGGTCGATGGCAGTATCTTTCGCGTGGAAGTGGTAGATGGCTCCTTTCAATGCGCGAATTGCAGCAACAGGATCAATACCCTGCCAGAAAAGATGGGAAGGGTCAAAATTTGCGCCGATGACCGGGCCGACAGCCTCACGCAGCCGTAACAGCGTGCCGGGATTATAGACGCAGAAGCCAGGATGCATCTCAAAAGCGATCTGATGGACGTTGTGTTTCTCGGCAAAAGCAGCTTCCTTTTTCCAATAGGGGATCAGTTTTTCGTTCCACTGCCATTCCTTGATTTTCTGGAAATCGTCCGGCCAAGTGGCAACCACCCAGTTTGGGTATTGGGAATTATCACAGTCACCGGGGCAGCCAGAGAAGCCAACAACTGTTTTGACACCAAGCTTTTCCGCAAGGCAGATGGCCGCCTCGAACTGCTCATGATAGGAATTAGCGATCTGCTTATTTGGATGGACAGGGTTTCCGTGACAGGAAAGTGCCGCAACACCAATGCCATATTTATGGATAGTTTCCTGAAACTGTTCAATGAGTTCCGGATGTTCCATGAACTTGATAGCGTCTGCGTGGGCGGTTCCAGGCGTCCCGCCACAGCCAATTTCGACTTCCTGAACGCCAAGAGATTTCAAATATTTGAGGGTTTCGTCCAGAGATAGATTCCCGAGCAATACTGTCATGACACCTAATTTCATGGTAGAATACTCCTTTCTCAGATACAACAAAATCAATAGAAAAATTCGGCAAAAGGTTGACTTACTGTATAACTGAATTATAATAGAGAAGAATTGTTTTGTCGTGCCAACACGGCAAATTTTTGTGACAAAAATTGCTGCGAGATAGTGAAATGGGAAGCGCAGGGAGGAGTGGAGCTGGATGGACGGCTATTATGAACATTTTCGCGATATCGAAACAAGTCCTTCGTGTTGGCAATCAGTGGACAATACCTGTTTTCCACATTTTCACAGCTGTGTGGAAATCACCTATGTGACAGAGGGGAAAATAGACTTTATTCTAAATGGGCATGGAGGAACAGCAGGACCAAACCAGGTGATTGTGGCACCTAGCTATACCGTACATTGCTTCAATACGCCGGAAAGTTCGCAATCTATTGTGTTGCTGGTACCCCTTGATTATGTACCATCCTTTCGAAAAATAATCGTGAAACGCACATTTGGACGGATGCTCTGGACTGATCCCAATCCAGCAAGCGAACTGCTGCACAGTATGGAAAAGTTATCGCAATTATGTACAGGGTATCACGAAAATCCACCAGAACTGCTGATAAAAGGGTATCTCTATACTGTGTTGGGAATTTTGATTGAAGAGCTTGGCGTAACAGACAATCAGGAAGGAACAGACACTTTTCTGGCGCGCAGTATGTTACAGTATCTTGATGAACATTACCGGCAAGACATTACCCTGGAGATCCTTGCTGCCAAATTTGGTTACAGTAAGAGTCGGTTTTCCCATTTGTTTCATGCTTATTTTGGATGTGGGATTCCGGAATATGTGAATACTCTGCGTTGCCGTAATGCGGCATTATTGCTTACACAGGAATCGGCCTCCATGACAAGCGCTGCGATGAATTCTGGATTTGAGAGCATGCGTACTTTTTATCGCTGTTTCAAAAAAGCGTTTGGAATTTCCCCCAGTGAATATCTTAAGGAGAAACGCGGGAAGGGTCAGGATGATATGTTCTATGATCCGCTTTACCTTTCTGGAGGAACTTCTTTGCGCAGAGGAAAATTTGGAAATAGAAATTCAGAACAGACGGAAATTTGACTGCAAATAGGAAGAATTTTTACATCATTCTACTTGATAAAAAGCCACGTTCTGTTTTTCAAAATCACAAAGTGATTACCAGGCAGTGAAAGAATAGGGAGCCTTATTAAGTGAACAGTCAGGACCCCCGGCAAAGCCGGGGGCTTGAGTAAGCCCTAGAAGGGCATAATGCGGACAACGCCCCTCAAGGGGCCCCGAATGGGTCGGCCAACTGCATTGCTGACTCATGGCGGCCCCTTAAGG